>CAYIQV010000048.1:0-9565 GCA_964365635.1 uncultured Acidiferrobacteraceae bacterium | reverse complement strand
GGTAAACAAGAAGTGGTTTCCCTTTACCACTGTCTCCGGTTTTGTCGATTCAAACAAGAATCCGTCATATTACGCCGGCGGCGGTGCGCTGCGTCGATTCCAGGGCGAAAAGCTGCATTTCGATGTCGGTCTCGTCGGATTTATCATGACGAGAAAGGACTTCAATAATGACAAGCCTTTTCTTGGCGCGCTGCCAGCATTTTCGGTCGGCGGGAAAAGCTTTTCAGTGAACATGACCTATGTCCCGAAGGTCGAGCCCAAGGCGGTCCCGCTCGTGTTCTTCCAGCTCAAGATCAGGCTATAAAATTTTTCCTGAAAGTTGTTTCGGTGGCTTTGAATAGACACAGCGAATATGGTATTGCGCTGCAAGCCTGGGCCGGGCGGTAATTTTGGCAGGGCGGCAATACTGTATTATTATGTGTCTACAGGAACAGCGGCTGATCATTTGACAGCTGAATGATCGTGCCGATTTGAGCCCACTTCCTCATTCGGAATAACCAGAACCATAAATGATGGCCGATACTCAGCGGGTACCACTTGACTCAGACGCCACGGGCGTGACCTTGGCGGTTTATCACGGCAAGGACGGTCTTGGCGCCTTGCCGGCACTCTGGTCGCAGCTGGTGGAGGCGTTGCCAGCAAAGCGTTTTTTTCATCTGCATGCCTGGTACCAGAGTTACCTCGAATCGCTCGAGACCGATCCTTCCTCGTTGTCGTTTTATGTACTTTTCCGTGGCGAGCGGCCGGTGGCGCTGTTTCCGCTGAAACGCGTAACACGGAACGTTTGCCGGTTTGAACTCAGGAGTCTTGAACTGCCGGTCCATGATCACCTGAATCTCAGCGACTTCGTTTTCGAGAAGACGGAGGAGAATGCCGGCCTGCTGCGTCTGCTGGTGCTGCATCTGCAGCGGTCCCCCGAGACGCCATGGGATATCATGTATCTTTCCAACGTCCTCGAAGATTCCGCCGCCGCGTATGCCTTGGAGAAGGCTGCGCCGCCGATGGCGTTGTCGTATTATCAGCGCAAGAGCAACTACGTGGATTGCTCCTTGTCGTACGAGGATTTTCTCAAGAATGTGGATGGCCACTTCCGGCGTAACCTGGGGCGTCTGACACGTCGGGTGCAGCAGATGGGCGAACTCCAGTTTCATTCCTATCGCTCTCCGGAAGAAATTCGGTCCAACTTTCACCACTTTGTGACGGTCGAAGCCGCCGGCTGGAAGGGTGACAGCGGTACGCAGTCGGCCATTGCCTGTAATCCGCCTATCAAAAGTTTTTACGAAAAACTGATCGCCGGCTATGCCGCGGCCGGTCAGTGCTGGCTCAACCTGTTATCCCTAAATGACAAGGCCATTGCCGGACAACTGTGCCTGCTGGTCGACGGAACCCTCTATATCCTGAAAATAGGCTATGATGAGGCCCATTCGAAGGTCGCGCCCGGAAATCTGATCATGGATCAGACGCTGCGGCTGGCCGTCGAGGATCAGGGCGTGCGTGCCGTCAGTTTTATCACCGATCGGCCATGGAACTACTTCTGGGGTGCGAAATCGTATCGGGTGTACGACCATTATATTTTCAACCGCCGTTCGCACAGGGGTTGGTACGGCTATCTCTGCCTGCGGTTGAAAGATCTGGCGCGGCCGCTGTGGCGGCGGTTGCGTTCAGCGCAGGGCGAGAACAAGGCACCGGCTTCATCGGTGCACGATAAGATCGTTACCAACAAAGAACTGTAATGTAATTTCGGCCCCCAACAAGCGGGAAAACCAATAATGAATATTCTGGGTATCAATTATTTTTTTCATGATTCCACCGCCTGCCTGCTGGTTGACGGCAAAATGGTGGCGGTGATTGAGGAAGAGCGGCTGACGCGCAACAAACACACGGGCGCCTTTCCAAGGCAGGCCATCCAGCGTTGTCTGGCGATGGCCAATCTCAAACCTGCCGACATTGATGGCATCGCTGTTTCCATCAAGCCGACCAAAGACTGGGGCGCCAAGACAATTTATGGTTTGCGCCATCTCACCAACGCGCGCCCCTTCATCAGCCACGAAGTCATCCGCGCCTATTACAAACAGCAGGACCTCTGGGAGTGGCACCGCGACCTCTGGCCCTCGGGTGGGCCGAAGGTGCATTTCGTGCCGCATCACGTCTCCCATGCGGCGGGCAGCTTTCTGGTGTCTCCCTATGATAGCGCGGCGATCCTGAGCCTCGATGGTTCGGGCGAGTGGGCCACCTCTTTCCTGGGAATAGGCGAGGGCACCCAGGTTACCGGCTTTCATGAGAGCTTCTTCCCGATGTCGCTGGGTTCGTTTTATGAAGCGGCGACGCAATTTTGCGGATTCAAGCCGAACTACGATGAAGGCAAGACCATGGGGCTGGCGCCCTTCGGCGACCCGAAGGTTTTTCACAAGCAGGCGGCCGAGATCGTCAAGATCGATGCGCAAGGGTCGATCCAGATCGATCTGTCCTATTTCAACTATCAGCACTGGGGTTATCAACGCTGTTCGCAGAAATTTTTCGACACCTTCGGCCAGCCGCGCACGGGCAATGATTTCGCCGATAACCATCACAATGTGGCGGCCTCATTCCAGCAGGTGCTGGAGGAACGGGCACTGGAGCTGTGCGCGATTCTGCGGAAAAAAACCCAGAGTCGCTACCTTGTCATCGCCGGCGGTGTGGCGCTCAACAGCGTCATGAACGGCCGGATCGTGCGTGAAAGCGGTTTTGACGATATCTACGTCATGCCGGCCGCGGGCGATAATGGTACCGCGATCGGCGCCGCCTATTATGTTTACCACTCCGTATTCGGCCACCCGCGCAGTATCGTGCACGACGATCCATATCTCGGCACCTCCTATACCGACGAGGAGATCGGAAAACTGATCAAAGATTGCAAACTCTCCGCCGTGAAGCATAATGACATTGCCGCCGAGGGCGCACGCCTGCTGGCGGCCGGGAACATTATCGGCTGGTTCCAGGGCCGGATGGAGATCGGGCCGCGGGCGCTCGGCAATCGCAGCATTCTGGCGAACCCGACATTGCCCACGATGAAGGACAAGATCAACGCCGAGGTCAAGCACCGCGAGGCCTACCGGCCGTTTGCACCCTCGGTGATCGTGGAGGACAAGGACCGCCATTTCGACAACATCGGCGAAAGCCCGTTCATGCTGAAGGTTTGCCCGGTCCGACCGGAGTCACGTTCCCTGCTGCCGGCGATCACGCACGTGGATGGTTCCGCGCGTCTGCAGACGGTGAGCAAGTCCATCAACCCGATGTACCACAGCCTGATCAAGAAGTTCGGTGAGCTGAGCGGCACGTCGGTGCTGCTCAATACGAGTTTCAACATCCAGGGTGAGCCCATCGTCGAATCGCCCATCAATGCGATTCGCTGTTTCTTCTCCACTGGCCTGGATGCCATGGCGCTGGGCAGCTACGTGATCAAGAAAACCTGATTGGCGATGGCAGGACGATGTTCGGGAAAAAGAAAAACAAAAAGCGGTCGACTCTCCTCCTCTTCATTCTGACGCCGCCGGTGATATATGCGGTGCACGTGCTTCTGCTTTTTCTGCTGGATAGTGTCTGGGGCGATAGACTCATGTTGCACCAGTATCTGAACGAATCGCGCGGCGCACTGGCGCGCCAGCTGATCGCGGATGGCTGGCGCGCCTTGCCGGTGTTTTATGGGGCGAGTCTGTTGCTGTGGTTTGAGGTGCGTCTGCTTTCCCGGTTCTTGCATCTGCCTGGAACGGTCCCTGCCGCCGTAGCGGGCGCGGTGACAGGGTGGTTGCTTGCATTTTTGTTGATTGGCAAGAGCAATGCCGTTGTCATTCCGTATACGATTTCGGGGCTGCTCATGGCGGCGGTTCTCGGCTGGATTGTCCGCCAGCCGGCGGCACGCAAGCGACGCTAGTATGCGATTCCGGGCCATGCTGTTGGGCGCAAGTTTCCTGTTGGGCATGAACCCCGCGTCGGCGGCCGATCACGTGTGGATTATCGGCGGCGGTCCTTTTCCTCAAAGCTCCCAGGCGCAGATTGAGCTCAATGTGAACTGGGTGATCCAGGTTCTCGACAGCAGCTCAGGGGCGCGCCAGTTGCATATTTATTACACGAATGGCACAGCCCCGGGCAAGGACGTCGTGCTATGGCAACTACCGAAGGAATCCAGGGAAACGCTACAGCCATTGGCCCGGGTGTTCGATGAGGTAAATGCCAATGGTGAGAGTTATCGCAGTCGCCAGGTTCCTCACGTCAGCGGCGGCACCGAGGCCTCTGTGCTCAAGCCCAGCCTGGAGAAGGAATTTTCAGAGCTGAAGCCCGGCGACCGTGCGCTGTTTGTTTATAATGGCCATGGGTTGCAGGATTCCAGGGATGCCGCGGGCAATACATTGCGACTCTGGAATAACACTCGCCTTTCTGTGCGCGAGCTGGATCAGATCATGAACCGCATCGATTCTGGCGTGCCGGTGCGTTTTGTGTTTACCCAATGTTACTCTGGCGGATTCGAGCGCCTCGTGCATCCCGACGCCAAGGATACGCTGGAATTGGGCGAAGCCAATCGTTGCGGATTCTTTGCCGAGGCGACGGATCGCGAAGCGGAAGGCTGTTCTGCCAGCATCAGGATCGGCGATTACCGGGATTACTCCACGTTCTTCTTCGCGGCCCTTCAAGGGCGTACGCGCACCGGCCAACTCATTGAGGTCAATCCCGATCGTGATGGAGACGGAATGGTGTCGCTCTATGAGGCACATCTGTTTGCTTTGTCCCAGGCGCATAACGCCGACCTGCCGCGCTCCACCAGTGAGATGTTTCTGGAGCGCTGGCAGCCATGGTATCTGCGCTGGACAGATACTGGCGCGGAGCCGGACAACGTCTATGGGAAGATGGCACGCGAGGTCGCCAGGAAGAACGGAATACCCGAGGCTGGTCCTGTGCTCATACGTGAAATAAAGGGCCGACGGCAGACGCTGACGGCGGCCATGGCCAGCTTGCAGGATGAGCAGGCCGGTCTCGACCGGGCGATTGGCGCGTTGCAAAAGGAGATCAAGAAAGATGTTACGCTACGCTGGCCCGAGTCGGGCTCTCCTTACACCCTGAACTTTGTCAATTTTCTGAAAAAAGACCTGGGTGCTGCCCAGGATTTCATCCTTACCCATCCCCGTTATGCCGAACTCGTCAGCAAGCAGGATCGCCGCGCTGCCCTGGATGAAGAGGTGTTGCACGTGGACCGCGATATCACGCAGCTCGACAAGATTTTGCGTTTGCGAACACTCGCTCGCCTTCAAAGCCAGTTCCAACGGCACGCCTCGACCAAAGAACACGAATGGTATCAGCGGTTGATGTCCTGTGAAGGGCAGGGATTGTAACGGAAACCTCCTGCGCCCTTTATCTGGTTCACTCATGGTGAGTTTCTGATATTGGCGCGTGCCTGCATCGTACCCGGAATTTCAGGCTAAGCCTGCACGGTTTTCCATTTTCTCGTTGACTCGATCAAAAGCGTAACAACATCGCCTGTCTCTCCAGGCTTGTGGCGCGTGCCGTTGGCAGTGGAACTGGTAACGACTGGCCGGAATTCACTGGCCGTCCCGCGCACGCCACCGCGCGCAATCCGTCAGTTACGTGCCTGTTTCGGACTGACTGGTGGGTATTTGTTACTCAGGCGCAACAGTTCAATCATGCCGCCGCAAAGCTTTACTCATCGTATTTAAAAAATCCCATGAAATACCGAAGGTTGCGATATTTTCCTCATATTTTTCCGGGTTATTGTCTACTTGGCAGAACAGCGGCAAATGGCATGAATGATGCAACCTTAGGCTGGCAGAAGAAAAAAAGACAAAGGTGGCTCCCAGGTTTTGTCGGTACGCGTGGGGCCGCACATTTATCGGTTTGGCAAGTGGCGATGGTGCAATCAGTGATACTGCGAAAGGTCATCCGGGCACATCAACAAAAGGCTAAAAGCCTTTGCTGTCTCGTTTTTTTTTGCGCCGTGCTGGCGGGTTGTGCCACGCCTCCTGAAGTGACAACAGAAGCACTGCCCAAAGATATCGCGATTATTCTCAGCGGCAACGTCCCGGCATTTACCGGCGTATCGCGGGAGATCCAGAAACGGTACAAGAATCCGGTTGAAATCTTCAATCTGGACAATCGCGAAGACGTGTCGTCGCAGATGTTGCACAAAATCCAGGCTTCCGCGAGCCCGGTGGTGGTGGCCATCGGTTTGCCGGCAGCGCGGTTGGCGCGGAGGCTGTCCGGAAAGAAGGTAATTTTTTGTCAGGTTTTCAACTATGAGGAGCAAGAGTTCACTTCGCCCTCCATGAAGGGCGTGAGCGCCGTGGCGCCGGTGCGCGAACAATTCCGTACATGGAAAATGCTTTCCCCCGGCTTAAAGAAGATCGGGGTCATCACCGGAAAGAACTTGCGAGGCCTGCTGGACGAGGCCCATGCCGCGGCCAGTGAGAATCATCTGGAACTCATCCATGTCGAGGTAAGGTCAGACAAGGAGATGCTCTATGCCTTCAAGCAGCTGAGCCCGAAGGTGCAGGGATTGTGGCTCGTGCCGGACAACCGGGTGCTTAGCCACAACGCCATCCGCGACATGATGGGTTACAGTGTCAAGGAAGGGATGCAGGTGCTGGTATTCAGCCGTGAGCTTCTCGGTCTGGGCGGTCTCATGAGTCACGAAAGCAGTTACGCGGACGTGGCCGAGCAGGTCCTGGCCAAGGTCAGCCAGACGCAGAAATCCGGCGGGAATCTTGGCGAGAATATTTCACCGTTGACGAAAAGCACTATCCGGATAAACGCCGTGATGGCAAATCGCCTCGGTTTGAAAATACCGGATGCGTTTGCCGGATTTGTGTATGCCCTTTGAGAGGAAATTCCTGATGCCCAGCCTGGTTAAAAACCTGTTTGCTTTCCGGTTCTGGCGCCGCCTGGTGACCGCCAAGCGCCAGCGTAGCCTGGTCGGCCGATTGCTGGGGCTGCTGATGCTGGGCGCGGTAGTGATTTATGTGATCGTCAATGTGGGCTTGTGGTGGACCTCGACGCATCTTATTGAAGACAATCTGGAGAAACAGGCCGGTCGCTGGCTGACGGAACTCGATGAATTAGGGACACCCCTGTTCGCCTCGCGCGGCGGCAAGCATTTGGCCACGATCGATTACCGTATCAAGAATTTTCCGGAAATCGCCCTCGTACGCTATTACGACGCCAAAGGCGTCAAGGTGCTTGGTGAATATGGCGGGGGTACGAAGATCAGCGCCAACCCGGCCAACCCGCTGACGCCGGAACAACTGGCGAAACTCGCGCAGCCCGGTGGCAATTCCGATAAGAGCTATCTGATTGAGCGAATTTCCGGCGAGGATGCGTACCTGCGTTTTATCGCCCCTATCCGCGTCAAATCCATACGCTCAGACGGGCTGCTCAATTTTGACATCGAGGGAAAGCACCTGGAGGACGTAAAGATCATCGGTTACATCGATCTCAGCCTTGATCCAGGATATTACAAGGATCAACTCGGCCGGAGCATGGCGACCGGCAGTCTGATCATTGCTGTTCTGTTTATCCTTGCCATGGTTATCGGCCGCAAGCTGATCCTGCGTGCGCTGATGCCCCTGACTGATCTGCAAGAGCCGCTGGCGCGGCTCGCCCGCGGTGAGATCGACGTCAAGGTCGAGCGCGCGAAGGACAGGGAGATCGCCGCCATCGGCGATGCGCTCAATACGACGATCAGTGCGCTGAAGCAACGGGACGAGACCTTGCGCCGGATGGCCGAACACGATGTCCTGACGGGACTCGTCAACCGCGGTTTATTCATGCGGGATCTGGAGAAAGAGATCGAACAGGCGGCAAGGGACGACGCGGAAAGCGCGGTCTTTTTTATCGACCTCGATCAGTTCAAATACATCAACGATACCCTGGGACATGCCGCCGGAGACAAATTGTTGGTGCAGGTCGCCACCCTGCTTAAATCCCGGTCGCGCGAGAACGACGTGGTGTCGCGTTTTGGCGGCGATGAATTCACCATCCTGGCGCGGAACGTATCGCGGCCGGCCGCGGTGGAAATGGCGAAATCGTTCAACCATATCATGCGCGATGTACGTCTGGTCGAGACCGGCAAGACATTCAGCGTCAATTGCAGCATCGGCGTGGCCATGATCGATTCCAACCGGTTTACCGCCGAAGAGGTGCTGTCGCACGCCGACATGGCCTGTTACTCGGCCAAGCTCCATGGCCGCAACCGCTACCAGATGCATGAGCCGGGGGATGAGAGTAAAAAGCAGATGGCTTCGGACATCGGCTGGTTCGAGCTGATCAAGACGGCGATCGCGCAGGATCGCTTCAAGCTCTTTTACCAGCCGATCATCGATGTCATCAGTCCCGGCAAGGAAGGCTATGAGGTGCTGTTGCGCTTGCCGGGAGAAGGCAGCGAGTTCATCCCGCCCGCGGCGTTTTTGCCCGTGGCCACGCGTTTTGGCCTGATGGTCGAGGTAGACCGCTGGGTGATTGCCCACGCCCTGAAGGCATTGGGAGGGTTCCGCAAGACCGGCCGCGATATCACCTTCTCCATCAACCTTTCCGGACAGACGCTCGAAGATTCTTCGATTCTGACGCTTATCAAGGAAAATCTGGAGCGGTATGAAGTCCCGGCGAGTTCCGTTATCTTCGAGATCACCGAACAGTCCGCCGTGACCCACATGGGGAAGGCGCAGCATCTGATTCAGGATATCGTGGCATTGGGCTGCCGGTTTGCGCTGGATGACTTCGGTACCGGCTTCAGCTCATTCAGTTATCTCAAGGATCTGCCGGTGGCGTTCATCAAGATCGACGGCGCCTTCGTCCAGAACATGGCCACGAACGCCGTCGATGAGACCATGGTGATGTCCATGATCCAGATCGCCCGATCGCTGGGGAAACTCACGGTCGCCGAATATGTGCAGGACGACAAGACCATCGCCATGCTGCGTGCCTCCGGCGTGGATTATCTCCAGGGGTTCCACGTCGGCATTCCCTCCGAGCGGCTGCCATCGGTCTTGCGTGTCGTGACAGATAAAAAGAAGAGCGCCAGTTAAGGCAACGGTTGAGCCAGGTCGCGGAGTACGAAAGACGGGGTGGTCCAGGTGAAGACAGTACGTCTGTGGCCGCGCGGTCAGGCCTCACGTGTCTTGTCGTGCTCGATCATCGCGTAGGCCGAGTGGTTATGAATCGATTCAAAATTCTCTGATTCCACACGATAGGCGTCGATGCGGTCATCCTGGTTCAGGGCTGCTGCCACATCGCGCACCATGTCTTCCACAAATTTCGGATTTTCGTAGGCGCGCTCGGTGACGTATTTCTCATCCGGGCGCTTGAGCAGTCCGTAGAGTTCGCAGCTGGCCTGTTTCTCGATGAGGTCGATCAGGTCTTCAATCCAGACGAAGGTGTTGGTGCGCACCGTGAGCGTCACGTGCGAACGCTGGTTGTGGGCGCCGTATTTTGAAATCTCCTTGGAGCAGGGGCACAGGCTCGTCACCGGGATCACGACCTTGATGGTCATGATGTCCATGCCGCCCCGGATTTCACCAATGAAGGT
>CAYIQV010000047.1:4692-9633 GCA_964365635.1 uncultured Acidiferrobacteraceae bacterium | reverse complement strand
TCATCCGGGCCAATAGCCGATTAAGTTCTAAACAGAATGCAACACTACACTAGATCCCTTGATGCTGGCCATCCCTGAGAGAGAACTGGGTGATGGCCTGTTGGAAAGAACCAGAACCGTCCGCGATATCCGCAAGGCACTCAATGGCCTCGGCAAATACTACCCTCTGCACCTGTTGGGCACGGGCAACCCACTCTCAATGATTGCGCTGGCTGCCGCTGGTGCTGACTCTTTTGATGGGCTTGAATGGTGTCGAACTGTCGCCGATTACAACAACGGATTTCTATTCCATTTCCAGCAGTTTGAATTTTTCAGTCAAGCACACTTGAATCGAATCCAGGATCAGGGCATTCGGCATCTAATAGAAAAACCTGGTACCCCGTATAGTGTTCAAACGTTGAGCTACAATGTGGACTTCTTCAAGGACTGGACGCGTACCATGCAGAGCATGATCCATTCTGGTCAAACCGAAACCCTCCTGAAGATGGTGCCGAATATTGGCTCGCAAATATTCAAGGATCTCTCCAAATGACTCATCTCCATTCTTCTTGCGCGCGCCACCATCTCAACAGCACAATTCGCGTGCTATGCCCGCTCATCGAGAACAGAATCAAAGTCAGAGTTGTCAGCCATTGGCGCGAATACGATCTACGCAAAGAGCTGATAGGTTGCATCCTCGGTAGCCAAGTTCGCCACGAAATGGCTGTCGCTGCTACAGAGAACATGGAATATGCGGGATTGCTCGACGATGCTTGCTGGTTTGATTGCAAGGACGAAGGCTTTGAATCCCGTGTTTTGGAGGTGCTCACCGGTCAAAGCGACGACTTACCTCACAGCGGTAGCTATCGCTTTCCCCAAGCCCGTTCCAAGCAATTGGCTCAGGCCAGAAATGCTCTCGCCCAGATTCCACTTGCCACTCGATTGGCAGACGACGTAGCTCCGAAGCACTTGCGAAAAAATCTTATTACCGATATTCCCGGTCTCGGACCCAAGCAGGCCAGCATGTTCCTGCGCAACATCGGTAGAAGCTACGACCTCGCCATCCTGGATACCCACGTGCTGCGTTTCATGGACATGCAAAACCTCCTGTCCATAAAACAGGCGCGCATCGGAACGGTCAAGGGATATGAAAGGGCGGAAGGGGTCGTCATTGACTACGCCGATTCATTGGGGTATCCAGCTGGTTACCTAGATTGGGCCATCTGGGCAACCATGAAAGCGGCGCGGGAGATTGGGTTATGAGCATCGTTACTCTGGTTTCCGGCGGATTGGATTCGACCGTTATGGCCTTGCTGGCGAAGGAGGAAGGGCTCACGCAATTCCCTCTGTTCATTGACTTTGGACAGTTGGGCCGCGATCGGGAGCTACAGGCCTGCCGTACCAATTTTTTAAAACATGATCTACCCGCACCACAGATAGCATCTCTTGGCGGTTATGGTGCGCTGCTGTCCTCAGGGCTAACTGACCCGAACAAACATATTCTCGATGATGCCTTCTTGCCCTGCCGCAACCTCATGTTTCTCACAGTTGGTGCGGCCTACGCTTTCCAGTGTGGGGCCGCCACCTTGGGAATTGGGTTATTGGATGATGCATTCCACCTCTTTCCGGACCAAACGAAGGCATTTCTAGCAGATGCCGAAGCAGTGCTATCCAAGAGCTTGGGCAATCCTATAAAACTGGTAGCCCCTCTGATGTCATTTTCCAAAGCAGAAGTTCTGGAAATTGCTAAAGCCAAGGGAATCACTGGAACCTATTCCTGTCACGCAGGCACAGAAACGCCTTGCGGAGTCTGTATAGCATGTCGTGAATACATTGGATTGGAGGTGTAACTATGGGCGGAGGCGGAGGCAATTCTCGTAGTATCGGTAACATCCAGGAACTTGTGGATAGGGCCAAGCAGGAACTGCGAAAAGGAGATCAAGAGGGAAAGAGGAACGTTTTTATTAGCTTCGCTTACGAGGACCACGACAAGGTGAACCTCCTTCGAGCCCATGCTAAGAACGAGAGCTCACCTATTGAATTCAACGACTGGTCGGTTTCCGAACCCATCAACAGCGAGCGAGCGCCTTACATACAGCAGAAAATCGCCGAACGAATCGCACAGTCCTCGCTAACTGTGGTTTTTCTATCCAACGCCACTCTTAAGAGTCCATGGGTCGAATGGGAAATCGAGGAAAGCGTCAGGCAAGGAAAAAATGTAATCGGTATCTATCCACAGGACTCTAAGCCAAAGTTATTCCCTGATCCGATCAATAATCACAAAATCAAATGCGTTCCTTGGCCAGAACTTGCTGATACCATCGCCAAGCTTAAATAGCTCACTTTCGACTACCAGCTTCGACAGCTATCGTCGAAGAATAAATGGGGTACGCCTCAGCCAGACCCCATTCATCACGGCTGTACCTTATTCTCATCGCTGAGATACGTGAAACTAAAATCAACCCGCTATGCTTTGCGAGCGTGGCTTTGAAATGGGGTAAGGTCAGGGGTTTGTTTCACAGCCACCCTGCTTGAGATAACCTATTCCTACCTTCAATCTTTCAGCGGACATCCCATGACCCAAACCACCCTTCGCGGAAGCTGCCTGTGCGGTGCCGTGCAATACGAAATCAGCGGCGATGCACAAAATTTATCACTGTCATTGCACGCGCTGCCGCAAGGCCACGGGCACGGGGCATGCCACGAACCTGTTCATTCAGCCCGGAACGTTGAAGTGGATCAAGGGCGAGGAAATGATGAAGTTCTACAAAGTCCCCGAGGCCAAGCGCTTCGCCCGGCAATTCTGCACCACCTGCGGCAGCCCGTTACCGCGCGTCGTGAAGGACACGGATATCGTCATCCTCCCCGCCGGTACGCTGGATAGCGAGCCGACGATCAAACCCCAAGCCCGCATCTTCTGGGACTCGCGCGCGAGCTGGTCTTGCAGCGGCGACGACCTGCCGGTTTTTCCGGAATACGCGACTTAAGGTTCTTTGCGATTCAATAGCTTCGTTCGCCCGGTGACGGCGCTGATTGCCCTGTTTCTGTTGCTGGGCAGCGTCAAAATAACTCAAAATTTGTCAGGTCTTGCAGTTGCGTATAGCATGGTCCTGTTTGGGTAAACCCAGGCTTGGCAATCATCGGGTAACAAAAATAAGGAGGAGCAACATGAACCTATCAACAATCAACAGATCATTGGCAGTATCCGGTTTGGCGGCTGTGCTCGTCATGCTGCCTGGCGTTGCCGGCGCCACCCACTCATGGGGCGGTTATCACTGGGCGCACACCACGCCGCAGTTCACCCTGAAGCTGGGTGACAACATGACTAGCAGTAGCTGGAAGAGTCATCTCGCGAATGCCTCCAGCGACTGGAACAGCCCGGACCTGTTCGGCGCCACGTTTACGCCGCTGCTGACGGCGGTCACCGCCGGCCAGTCGAAGCGGAACTGTTCGATGGTGAAAGGCACCACGCAGGTGTGCAACGGCAAGTATGGAAACAACGGCTGGCTGGGCCTGGCCACGATCTACATCACGGGCGGCACGCACATCACGCAGGGCTCGGCCAAGATGAACGACACCTACTTCAATACCACGACATACAACAACCCGAACGAGAAGCGGCATGTGGTGTGCCAGGAAATCGCGCACACCTTCGGGCTGGACCATCAGTCGGTGAATGGCAGCTCGCAGGACACTTGCATGGATTACTTCTCGAACACCGGCGCAAACGCCACCAGCACCCTCAGCACGCGCCCGAACACGCATGATTTCGAGGAGCTGAATATCATTTACGCGCATCTCGACAGCACCACCACCATCGCTGCCTCCACGGCATCCTCGGCGGCGGACATCACCGACGACCCGAGCAGCTGGGGCCAGCTCGTGCGCCAGTCGGGCAACGGCCGCAGCTCGGTTTATGAAAGACATAACGCCGACGGGTCGTTAACGCTGACCCATGTCTACTGGACGGAGGAAGCCGCAGCCTCCTGCCCCGGTTGCGATCACCGCTACGAGAACCACGGCAAAAACTAGGAATCAACTTTCTTGAAATGAAAAAGGCGAGGCCCTGTGCCTCGCCTTTTTTGTTGTGCGTTACGTAGTTAGCGGAAAAGTCACCGGCACGCTCAGCCCTAGCCGCTAGCGCCGCCGCGCCAGCAGCTTGTAGCGGAAGCAGTCGCTGGTGTGGTCGTTCACCATGCCGACGGCCTGCATGTGGGCATAGATGATGGTCGGGCCCACGAACGAGAAGCCGCGCTTCTTCAAATCCTTGCTCAGCGCTTCCGCTTTCTTCGTGCGCGCCGGCAATTGCTTCATGCGTTTCCAGCGATTCTGGATCGGTCGGCCACCGACGAAGCGCCAGACGTATTTATCGAAACTCCCGAACTCTTCCTGCACGGCGAGGAACGCGCGCGCATTTTTCGCCGCGGCGGCAATCTTCAGTCGGTTGCGCACGATGCCGGGGTTTTTCAGCAACCGCGCCAATTCCCGTTTGCCGTAACGCGCGACGCGCTCGGCGTCGAAATTCGCAAACGCTTTGCGGTAGTTCTCGCGCTTGCGCAGGATCGTGATCCACGACAGCCCCGCCTGCGCGCCTTCGAGGATCAGGAATTCAAAGTGCTTGCGGTCGTCGTGCACCGGCACGCCCCATTCCTCATCGTGGTAGCGCACATAGAGCGGGTCGGCGCCGCACCATTGGCAGCGCGGCTTCGCCGCTGGAACCGGGGCGGGGACCGCGGGCTTCGATGGACGGGCGCGGGTTTTCATAATGGTGTTCACTCCTTGTGTGCTGGAGGAAGAGTTAAACCGGGGCAGGCAGGGTTTGCATGCGTGATGTCTTTATACAATAAAGCGCGGAGCGGGAAAAACATGCCACGCCGCGCATTCAATTTAAGGAGCCTCTAATTAAGTCCGTTCGTGGTGAGCTTGTCGAACCATGAACGGGAAAATTCGCTTGTGATGTCC
>CAYIQV010000047.1:0-4682 GCA_964365635.1 uncultured Acidiferrobacteraceae bacterium | reverse complement strand
CGGCGCCGGGCGAACGGGAGACATAATCAGAAGCTCCTTAACCTGCGACCGATGCGCTCAGCGCGCGACGCCCTGGCGCTGGGCGAGCCAGATGGTGTGGTGCGCGCCTTTTGATTTCCGCGCCCGCACGCGCACTTCCTCCGCGTCGAAGCCGGTGCAACGCAGGCGGTCGGTGAAATCTCTGTCGCCGGCGGCGGACCAGACCGCGAGAATGCCGTCGGTGCGCAGGGCGGTGAAGGCCGCCGCCAGCCCGGCGTTGCTGTAAAGCCAGTCGTTCGCGTTGCGCGTCAGCCCCTCGGGACCGTTGTCGACATCCAGCAGGATGGCGTCGAACGCATTGCGCTCCGACCGCAGCAGGCGGGCGACGTCAATTTCCCGCACGCTGGCGCGCGCGTCCCGCAGCGGATGGCCGGCCTGCGCGCCGAGCGCCCCGCGGTTCCATGCCACCACGGCGGGGACCAGCTCGGCCACCACCACCTCGGCATCGGGGCCGAGTTCGTGCAGCGCCGCCGCCAGAGTAAATCCCATGCCCAGCCCGCCAATCAGCAGCCGCGGCTGTTTGCGCCCGGCCAGCCGCGCGCAGGTAAGCTGAGCGAGCGCATCCTCGGAGCCATGCACGCGGCTGTTCATCAGCTCGCCGTGGTCCGTGACGCGGATCGAAAACTCTTCCCCGCGCTGATACAACAGCAGCACGCCTTCGCCCCCGGGCACCGGGACGCGGTCGAGCAATTTCCAGGGGATCATGGCAGTCCTGTATAAAAGAGATCGGAGCGGTTAACGTCTAAACACTCCGGCCGTTCAGTGCGGTGCGGAATCGCAGGCCGGTTGTCACACAGCCGGCGCGTTAGCCTGCGCGAGGGCCACGCGGCTCGCTTCATCCAGCGACGCGACGAACTGGATGACGCCCGGCTGTTCATGGAGGCCGGCGCTGTGCAGTTTACGCCGGATGCGTGGCGCGAGGTTGCTGAAGACCAGCATGATGTGCTTTTTGTGCAGGGCGGCGGCGATCGACTCCAGCGCCACCAGCCCGGTCACGTCCATCATCGGCACATCGGTCATTTCGAGGATCACGACCCGGATATCGTGGCGCAACTGGGTCAGTCCGCTCAGCGCCTTCTGGGCCGCACCGAAGAACAGCGGGCCGTCGATGTCGTAGAGCACGATGCTTGGCGGGAGCGCCGCGGTGTGTGGGTGTTCGTGACGCTCCATAAACCGCGCGCCAGTGAGTTCGATGGTGTGGCGGATGAACAGCAGCGCCGCCAGGCCCATGCCGACGCCCACGGCGATTTCCATGTTGAACAGCACGGTAAGCGTGAAGCAGGTCAGTAGCGTCAGCACGTCGCTGCGCGGCGCGATCTGGACGATGCGCGCGAAATGCCGGGCCTCGCCCATGTTCCAGGCGACAACGAGCAGCAGCGCCGCCATCGAAGCCATCGGCAGCCATGCCAGCCACGGCGCCAGCACCAGAATTGTGGCCACGATGAACAGTGCGTGCACGACCGACGACAGCGGCGAGACCGCGCCGGCGCGGATATTGGCGGCGGTGCGCGCCAGGGCCGCGGTCGCCGGGATGCTGCCGAAGAACGGCACCACGATATTGCCGATCCCTTGGCCAATGAGCTCGTCGTTTGGATCATGGCGCGTGCCGGCCATGCCGTCGGCGACTGTGGCGCAGAGCAGCGATTCGAGTGCGCCGAGAATCGCAATGGCAAAGGCCGAGCCGAGCAGCGACTTGAACAGCGCAAAGCTGAGGCCGATCGGATTGCCGTCTGGCCCGGGCAGTTCCCACGGCCAGACCAGCGCTGGCAGCACCGGCGGGATGCCGTGGCCGGTGACGCCGTCGAGGATGTATGAAAAACGCGAGCCCAGGGTTTCGACCGCCAAGCCATCGCCAAGCATGCCGAGGAGCCACGCGGCCGCGGTGCCGACGAGCAGCGCGATCAGATGACCGGGGATGCGGCTCTTGCGGTACGACCAGCCGATCAGCACCGCCAGCGTGAGCAGGCCGATGGCGAGATCCGTCCAGTGAAAGCGTGGCAGCGCCTGGGCCAGTGCACCGATGTTGTCCAGATAATGTTCGGCCGCCGGCAGCGCGCCGAGCCCGAGCAGGTCCTTGAGCTGCAAGGTGGCGATCACGACGGCAATGCCGGAGGTAAAGCCGACGATCACCGGGTAGGGCACGACCTGCACCAGTGTGCCCAGTCGCGCGAGGCCCATGGCGACGAGAATGATGCCGGCCATGAGCCCGCTCAACAGCAGGCCGCCAAGCCCGAATTTGGCGGTGATCGGCACGAGGATGACGACGAATGCCGCGGTCGGCCCGGAGACATTGAGGCGCGAACCGCCGGTGAGCGCGATCACGATGCCGGCGACGATGGCGGTATAGAGTCCGTGTTGGGGAGCTGCGCCGGAAGAGATCGCGAGCGCCAGCGACAGCGGCAGCGCGATGACGCCAATAGTCAGCCCGGCCAGCAGATCGGCGCGCAGCCGCTCTGGCGTGAAAGGACTCGCAAGGGTTTCCCGGATAGCGCCGAACATGCAGTGACTGACTCCTGTTGCTGCCAGTATAGTAGTTTGGAGAACGCTAAATAGATTTATCCCCGGACCCTTAATTATCTGGCCTCGTAGGACCCCCTGCAAATAAGGTAAGGTTCACTTACCCAGACAGTCGAAGGTGAATTCCATGCGACTCGGTTTTATCGGCCTCGGCAACATGGGCAGCGAGCTTGTGCGGCATCTGCTCGCTGCCGGGCACACACTTACCATCTACGCGCGCGGGGAGCGCTCGCGCGCCCACGCCAGCCGCCTTGGGTTGAGCCCGGTGGCCTCGCCCGCCGAGGTCGCGCAAGCGAGCGAGGTGGTGTTCACCATGGTTACCGCCGGGAGCGATGTCGAGTCGGTCGCGCTCGGGCCGCAGGGGCTGGTGCATGGCGCCGCGCTCGGATTGATTCTCGTAGACATGAGCACGATCTCGCCCGCGATCACGCGCGACGTGGCCCGGCGTCTGGCCGAACGCGGCATCGCCATGCTGGATGCCCCGGTCTCGGGTGGCGTGGCGGCGGCCAAGACGGCAACGCTCACCTTCTTTGTCGGCGGCGAACAGGCCATTTTCGAACGCACGCGCCCGCTGCTGGAATGCATGGGCAAAACAATCTTCCACATGGGCCCGCTGGGAACGGGGCAGGTAACCAAGCTTGCCAACCAGATCGCCCTGCTCGCCAACCTGCAAGGTGCCGCCGAGGCGCTGCTGTTTGCGCGCGAGCAGGGCGCGGACGCGGCCAAGGTGCGCGAGGCGGTCATGACGGGGTTGGGCGCCAGCCGCATGCTCGATGTGCTGGGCAAGAAGATGGTCGAACGGGATTTCGCGGCGGGTATCGTGGCCGCGCTGCATCACAAGGACATCGGTGTGGCGCTTGAGATCGCGAACGAAGCCGGGATGCCGCTCCCGGTGACTGCGCAGGTGATGCAACAGCTCAACGCGCTCATGAGCAGCGGTTTCGGTGAGCAGGACACGAGTTCGCTGCTGCTCGTGCTGGAACAGATGATGGGGCGGAAAGGCAGTTAAAGGAGTCGAAAGCGCCGAAACGGCGGGCGCTACGTAAGCCGGGGTGACGGAAATGTCGTACCGGTTATAATGACACTGCTGCCAACATGGCGGATTTCGCCGGAATGCCGGCATGCCTGATTCAGAAAACTCTCAAGGAAAAACCACAATGAAGAACATAACTACTGGCGTCAGTCTGAACGTAAAATTATTCGTCCTGGCCGGGAGCCTTCTGCTTGCGGCCTGCATGGGCCCGAGCTTCTCGCAGCTGGAGAAGGGCGCCCTGCGCATCATCGAGGGTGAGGTGGATAATGTCATGCGCAGCGAGATTCCCTACGACAAGAAAATACTTTCCCTGACCTCCGTCGGTTTCGCCAACGGGCAGGGCATTACGCTCGTCGGCATCCAGCCGGGCGTGAACAAGGGCAAACAGGTACGCGTGACGGCCGAGTTCATCGGCAACATCAATGGCACCGACGTTTTTACCGTGAAACAGATCAACGCGATGAAGGCGCCGGAAGTGGAAATCATGCCTGCCCCCGCTACAGCCATCCCCACCGCCGCTATCCAGGAGACCGTAAAGTCCCCCGCGCTGGTGATATCGCCGCCGCCGGTGGCGGGTGCCGCAGAACCCAAATCGCCGGGACTATGAATCAGTAGAAGCCCCGAAAGAAAAACGGCCCCTTGCGGGGCCGTTTTGTTTTGCGTCGGGCTCTAATTACTCCGTCTTGGTGCGCGCGGACTTGCCGATGGCTTCCATCACCGCTTCGGAATTATGGAACAGCGCCCACACCAGCCACACCGCGGCGGAGAGGATGCCGAGGATGAACGTCCAGTCGAGCATGGTGCGGATACCACGGCCGAGAAACGGCGCGCTGAATTTGATGAGCACCACGTAGGCACTGGCCGTGACAATTAACGTAATGAGCGCCAGCGCTGGATCGGCGAGCCGGGCCGTGCCGCCGCCCGTGGCGCGGAGCTGCTGTGCGAGCCGCTCGCCGAGCATCAACAGCAGGACCAGGGCGCTGGCGTGGGCGAAGAACTGCACCAGCGAGCCCGCGGTGAGCGTCGGTGTGCCCAGCGTGGTGCTCTTGAACAGCGCCAGGCTGCCCAGCACTTCGCCGAGCACCAGCGCGGC
>CAYIQV010000046.1:0-9711 GCA_964365635.1 uncultured Acidiferrobacteraceae bacterium | reverse complement strand
GGTTGGAGTGGCGCGACAATATTAAGTTCCATCAAGAATGCAACACTACACTAGCGAGGTGCGCGCCCTGCGCCAGTGGGGACACAGGCTGGAGGAATTCCGGTCCGAAGGTTACGGCAATATGCAGATCGTCACGCAGCACAAAAAGACCCAGCGTCTGGAGGCGGCGTCCGACCCGCGCGGGGAAGGATTAGCGGAAGTGAAATAAAACGTAGTGGCACGATGCGACACCATTCCTGAAAAGCGGACTTTTATGTGACCGATCAATGCCCGCTTTCGGAAAACCTAGCTGCCTCAAACCGACCCACACCAGCCGGTCGCAATGACCACCAAAACACCGCCGAAGCGGTCATTCGCAAATCGCCGAGCGCCTTGAAGTAACAGAACTACCCCGACCTGTATTCTGCTGAGGCGGAATTGCGCGGCTCGTGCGACTGCCTGGTCACCGGCTCAACCACGTCGTGGAGTTGCTGCCGTTTAATCTGTCGAAATGGCGCGGCATCCTCTCACATACGTACCTGATCCGCAGTATTCAATGAAATACTGAAAAAAATGAATAATCATGGCTTTAGCGTTGGCCTGACTCTGTTTTCTGATGGTGCGGCATTTTGGTTACTTGACCTTATAGAAAATGTGGCCTATCTATGCTTTAAGCAATAACAAGCTTGTCTTTTGGCATACGGATTCGTGCAGAGACTGTGGTACTGCGTGAATTCTTAGGCTGGAAGGCGAAGTCTGCATTATCCCGCCTTTCGATATCTCGGTTTGTATCACTCGTCGTCTATTCATAACTCAGAAATAGTTGTCGGGTGTAGTTTTTTAGCATCAAAAAACAAGGGGGCTACAATGCGAAACTTCTTCGTCCGCTGTCTTTTTCTTCTTGTTGTTGGGCTTGTTACTCCCCAAGGTTCATATGCCTTGGGCTATACGTATTACGGTTCCGTTACACCTCGACCCTCGGATATTACACCCGGAGTGCCATTTACCGTTTACTGGAGATACGCCTGCGTCTCCGCACTCGATGGACGCGCCCTTGACTGTCCGTTCTCACACAGAGTAATGGGGCTGAAATATCCTGTTTCCGATCCAGAAAATAATGGCGGCCACCAGCACGGTTTCATCGACAGGCCGTTTATTCTCGACGGGAAAATTATCGAGTATCCACAGGATAGCGATCCAGACCCCCTGGTCGTCGTAAGCTCAACTCTTGCAAGTGGTGGGCCGGCATTTGTGAAACACGAAATGCCTGAGGCTTCGGGAACGTTCGAAGTGGAGGGGATACTCGGCGCGCCGCCGGGCTGGTACTGCGTGTCCGGGTGTTATACCGACAAGACATGGCGTGATGTCACCGCCTACCGTGTCGCAATTCGCGATACGCTGGTTGAGCTTCCCGCCGCCGACGGAGTATATATCCGGTGCGCACGGACCTTCGGGTGTCTCGTGGACAGCCCGGGCGATCAGTACCACGACAACGTTTTCTACGGCAAACCAAATCTCATCTACAATCTTATTGGAATGGCGGCTGTGTACCGTTCGCAGACAGGGGATATTCTTCGAATCACTGATATGAGTCTCTTTAAGGGTGGGGTGCTCGATTTCACTGCCAACTGGACAGAACCACACAAGTCGCACCGCACGGGAAACAATGCTGATATCAGTCGGAAATCCTTGACAAATGGCATGGAAAATCCAGTTAAACAAAAAAAATTAGACAAAATTGCGAGAAACATGGGATTAGGGCGTCTCGCAGAATCAAGCAAAGCAGAGTGTGACGCGTACCAATCAGGAGAACCACCATGCATCCATATTTCAGTGCCATGAAATCTTTTCTTGCGACGATCTTGATGCTGTGCTGCGTTTTCGTTGCCAGTGCAGCACAGCCACCCGTGCCTGTCATCAGTGGTGCACAGATCACTTCGACGGCGGGCGTAAATAGTGCCGAGCAATACACCTACACATACTCGGTAACCAACCCAACCACGAGCACCGGCGAGATTCGGGATATCCGGGTCGACATCACTCACCGACTTGAGGGCTGGTATGACAGCCCCAGCCACGGCGTACCACAATACAAGTTTGCGGTAGAGCAGAAGCTTGTGCAACGTGGCATTCAGTTGCTGCCAACTGAACTCCAGGCGCCCACCGGGTGGACAAGCGACAACATGTCGGTAGATGGGGAAGCCGTTTGGGGAGCGGCTGAAGAAGGGGAAGGTCCTCTTTTAACTCCGGGAAAGTCTTTGACCGGGTTCATCCTAAGGACACAGTATTACCCGCCCACCCTGCGTCGTGTGACGCTTGTTCCGGATATCAGCACTTGGAACCTTTATCCGGATGCCGACGATCCGGAGAATATCCAGCGGGAGCGCGAAGCCCTCATCGCCAGCCTTGATCTCAAGACCTACGCACTCGGTCCGGGGGGTGTTTATCCAGGGGCCTACGCTCATTGGAACATGCTGCGCGACGATCTTAGCCGTGCGATTACTCTTGGCTGGTGTGCGAATACTGCAAGTGGCAATACGCTCGTGACGCAGCTTGCGAGCGCCCGCGCGGCGCTGGATGTCAGCGACGGCACCCTCGCCAAGGCCCGCTTGAAGACGCTGCTCACCACACTCGGCGGAATGACGACGGCAAACTGTCGTACCGAGGTGCTCGACCTTGTCCGGCTCAATGCGCAAAGCTTGATTGCGCACACCGACAATACGCCCATTCCGTTCGAACCGAAGGTGAGTATTTCCCCGAAATCGGTTGAACTCAACTTGGGAAGTCTATGCACGATCGTGGCAAAGGTTGTGAATGTCGCGGACAATAACCGTCCAGTCCCAGGTTTCGGGGTTGGCTTCGAGATTGTGGAAGGGCCGAATGCTGGGCTCTCATGGTATTCCACAACAGATGCCAACGGCGAAGCGCGAATTGAATATGTGGGTAAGACCCTTGGTACCGATCGTATAGTGTCCGGAGAAGGCGGGGAAGGCGTCATCCCCGCCGACCAAGCGACGGTTTTATGGAGCGCCGCTCCTGATCTTGTGGTGCCGCTTTTCACGCCCCCCACTACCACTGGACAGTCACGGCGAATCTATATCTCCGACATCACAGAGAACATCGGCCGGATCGCATCCCCGCCGAGCGTCACGAGGTACTTCGTTTCCACAATCCCGTTTACAGAGGCGACTAGCCTCAGTGGGGCCATTTTCTTGGGGGAGCGTCAGGTACCTTCTCTCCCACCTGGTGAGTCTAGCCATTTTCCCCCGACCATCTTCACGTTGCCCGACAATGTGTCGGGGAACCCTCTCTACTTTGCTGCCTGCGCCGATGGGTCGGACAGTATTGTCGAGGAATATGAGAACAACAACTGTTCGTTCAATAAACTCAGCCATAGCGGTTCCACGGTCGGTGTGTTCTTAAGCCCAAACCAGCCGCCGGATTGCTACCAGGCAAAGCCGGGCATCGCCACACTTTGGCCGCCAAATCATAAATTGACCACGGTATCGATCACGGGTGTTACCGATCCGGACAACGATCCGGTCACCATTAAAGTGGAACGGATTACACAAGATGAGCCAGTCAACGGTTTGGGCGATGGCGACACCAGCCCCGATGGATTTGGGGTCGGCAAGAACCAGGCTCAGCTACGTGCGGAGCGTTCCGGCACTGGCAACGGACGGGCGTATACCGTTTCGTTTAGTGCTGACGATGGCAAAGGGGGAAGCTGTACCGGTTCTGTTCACGTCGGCGTTCCACATGATCAGGGTCAAGGATCAGTTCCGGTGGACGATGGACAGAAATACGATTCGACGCAGCCCTGAGCCTTGACCAAGGGTGGCCGCCAACCTGAAGGACGAAGACGTGAAGGCCGGTGTGGACTACATGGTGTGCAAAGCGAGGTAACATTTGCCTTGTAGATGTGAAGTTATGTAAAAAGCGGCCATCAGGCCGCTTTTTATTTACCGATGTAACGGTGCCCAACCACATCGGCCGAGACAACGGTTGCCTTGATACTCGTCAACAGCTTAATTGAATAGCTAGACCCGGGGTCGATACGAATACTGCCGGAAGTCCGCTTTGGCTTTCGCGAGTGTCCGCAATTGGGATGCTGTGACAGTCCAGTCATGGCCGAAGATTGCCCATCGCTTAGCCGGCATACTCAACGCCCACTTTTCCGAGCCGTCAAAGACGAAGCAGGGGGGTTAAGGCTCCAAGTTCACGCTATCAAGCGCTGGCGGTCGCGGGGGCCTGGTCTTCGGAAGTTTTCGCGTTGATGGCCTGACGCACGGCATCAATCCGTTTTTCGAGTTGTTGCTCCTGTTCGCGGATGCCATCGCGGATCTGTTCGAGTTCATGCACGCGGTCTTCCAGCGTGTCGCTGGCCTGATGGATGCGCTTGACGGATTCGAGCCGGCGGCGCAACTGCACCTGATGTTCACGCACCTGCGATTCCATCGGCGACATGATGGTCTTCAACCAGTTGTCGGCGTCGCGGTTGGCCATTTTGTAGATGGCCCGGATCTTGGCCACGGAGGATTCGAAGAACTTCCGGGTCAGAATCTGCTGCTCGGTGAAGACGAGCGAGACGCTTTTCATGTATTGATCGTGTTTGGCCTCGAGCCGCTTGATCTCGCGCAGGTAGCGCGTGACCGAGAAGCCGCTGGGTTTGATGCTGGACAGGCCATGTTCTTCCTGGAATTTCTTGTACACACCCTCCATCATCGCCTTGATTTCCTGCGCCTGTTTGGAGGCTTCTTCCATGGTGTCGTGCGAGAACTTGAAGAAATTCTCCATGCAGCCCTTGAGACCGGACGTGGTCATGCTGATTTCCATGTTCTTCTTGGTCTGGGCGATTTGCGTGTCCAGGTTTTTCAGGTTCAGGTGTGAATACAGGACATTGGTCTGCTGCGAGAAGATACTGCGGGTCGCCTGAAAGCGTTGCAGGCTCTTCTCGAAGATTTCCTTGTCGGCCTTGACCTTGAGCATCATGTGCTCGATGACGTCCATGTTCTTCCCGGAGAGGCCAGTCAGTTCTTCCATGTGCTCGTAAACACCCTTCGCGCGCTGCGTGATGATCAGGAGTATGGCGTTGATGGCATCGTCCATGTCGCCACGGATGTTGTCGCTGACGATCTCGCGCTTGGCCGGAATGATCTCGTTGCCCAGCGCCTGTTCCAGCGCGTGGATGCGGCTGCGTTCGAGAACCTTGTGGTCGTTCCTGACTTTTCCCAGCAGTGCTTTTTGCGCCGAGACCGGATAGATGTTCTGTTCGGGGATCGCCAGGTGTTTGGCGGTTTCCCGGACCTGACGGTCGATTTCACGGTTGACTTCATCCCAGTTGCGCAGGTCGTCCCAGAGCCCGTCGATCTTGTTGAGCACGACGAGGCGGCCCTTGTTGGAGCTGTCCTTGCGGCTGCCGATGTGGTTGTGCCAGACATCGATGTCGGACTTGGTGACACCGGCGTCGGCGGCGAGAATGAACAGTATGGCGTGCGCGGACGGCAACATATTAAGTGTCAGTTCCGGCTCGGCACCAAGCGCATTCAGGCCCGGCGTGTCGAGAATCACGAGCCCCTGCTCGAGCAGCGGGTGCGGGATGTTAATGATGGCGTGGCGCCATTTCGGGATTTCCACCATGCCGTCGTCGGCGATGCGCATGCCGTTCTGCGATTCGTCCTCGGCGACATGGAAGCCCATGGTCTGGGCCTGTTCCCGCGGCACATGTTTTACTTCCGTGATGTGCTGCAGCATTTGGATCATCTTGTCCGGCGCCTGGGTGTCGAGTGGATGGGTCTGCCATTGTTCGGGGAAGCCACGGAATTCGGTAATGGTGGTGCCGGTCTTGCGGGTCTCGATCGGCAGCAGGCGCAGCGACGGTGCACTGCCCGGTTCGTACATCACCTCGGTCGGACACATGGTGGTGCGTCCCGCGCTCGAGGGCAGGATGCGCTGCCCGAAGTTGGCGAAGAAAATGGCGTTGATCAGTTCTGATTTGCCGCGCGAGAACTCGGCCACGAAAGCGACATAGAGCTTGTCGTCGTGCAGCGTGGACAGCACGTGTTCCAGGCGTTGATCGACCTGGGCGTCGCTCAGCTCCTGTTTCAGCAGCCAGGATTTGAGTTCGGTGATGGCGCTGGCGAGCCCATTGCGCCAGGCGCTGTAGGCTTCGAAATGCTGTTCCAGGTTCTGGTTCTTCATGTTCACGGATATCCCTTGAAAACGATCCTTTGGCACGTCTTGGCCGCTTACCACGCCACACTGGGTGGGAAGTCAAAAGCGAGACGATGACGTCTTCCAATAAATACTTTCTATGGGTTAAGTCTAGCCTACAACTGGCATTTCGGGCAGAAAAAGGCCGTCCGCTGGCCCTGCCGCTTGGCCCGAATGGGTGTACCGCAGGTCGGGCATGGCTCGCCCGCGCGCCCGTAGACATGGAGTGAAAGCTGGAAATAACCGGGTTGGCCGGAGGCCTGGCGGAAATCACGCAGGGTGGTGCCCCCGGCCTTAATGGCCCGGTGCAGGGTCTGACGGATGGTCCTGGCCAGCGTCTCGCATTGGGCCTGCGTGAGCCGGCTGGCCGCACGCGACGGACGGATGCCGGCCAGAAACAGCGATTCGTTGGCGTAGATGTTACCCACGCCGGCGACCACATGGCCGTCGAGCAGGAAGTCGCGCACGGCACGTTTGCGTCGGCGCGCCGTACGGAACAGATAGGGGCCGTTGAAGTCCGGGCCGAGCGGTTCCGGTCCCAGGTTTTTCAACAGCTTGTGTGCCAGCGGGTCATCGTGGGTCCAGAGCACCGCGCCAAAACGGCGCGGGTCGCGCAGACGCAGGCAGTCGCCGTTGTCGAGCACGATGTCCACGTGATCGTGTTTATCCGCCGGTTGGTCGCAGGAGGTCACGCGCAAGCTGCCGGACATGCCAAGATGCAGGATCACCGTTCCCGCGTGCGTGGCCAGCAGCAGGTATTTGCCGCGGCGCGAGGCGGACTGGATGACTTGTCCCGGCAGTTCCTTTTTCAGTTTATCCGGTACCCGCCAGCGCAGGTGGGCATGGCGCACGATTACGCGCGCGACGGACTTGCCGACGACATGCGGTTCGATGCCGCGGCGCGTGGTTTCGACTTCAGGGAGTTCTGGCATATTCGTTAGCCACAGAGGTCACAGAGAACACAGAGTCAAACGGATGAGTTTGTAGGGTGGGCATCGCCCACCAACATGGCTTCGCTGGTTGTCCGACGGTGGGCGGTGCCCACCCTACTTTGCGCTCTACTCTCTGTGTGCTCTGTGGCAAAAGCGGCATTACTCATGACTAATGTTGAGTAAGCGCTTTCCGGTCGCCTCGGTGAAGTGGTATTCGAGCGTTTCATCCTGACGGTGCAGGATGAAATCAGGCTTGTACGCGAGAATGCCGAGCACAATTTTTTCGCTCTTGCCGTCACGAGCCGTACTGATTTCAATCCGGCCGATCTCCTTCTTGCCGGAGAATTTTTCCACACCGAGCGCACTGGCGTTCTGCCATTCTGAAACAAAATCGTTGATTTGATCGGTAGTCAGTTTTTTGTCGCGCGGTTTCTGTTGCCAGACCCCGTTTTGCAGGGTGAGCGTGAAACCGGGCAGCCTGAAGGCGGTAAGCTTGCGCTCGTCTTCGAGCAGGCGGCTGTCGATGAAATCCACATACGAATGGCTGACCGCCATGAAACGCTGCGCCGGTATGAGATAGACGTTGTTCTGGTATTGGACATAAATCAGGTTCTTGAGCGGGTGCAGCGTGCCGAAGGCAAGTTCGTCGTTCTCAAACCACAGACGCGCCTGTGGCTTATCGAGACCGAACTCGCCGTGGTTGTTGCCGGCGGGTAATCGGGTTTCGCTGGGCGCGGAGGCAATGCGCAACAGGTTCTCGACGTTGAAGTGATTGGCGCGCGCGTAAACCGGCGCCGTGAGCCGCCACCGTCCTCCCGTCATTTCCAGCGCGATGGGGTTTTTGTTCGGCTGCTCGATGCGGATGTGGGTAATGGTGTCGGTCTTGATGCCGGTGAACGGTTGTTCCGGTACGTCCTGTTGCTGCCCTGGTTTATGGATGGCGACCCAGGCGAGGCCCACAACAAGCACCACGAGTGCCAGATTCAGCAGCCAGCGTATCTTGAGCTGCGCGGTTGGTGACGCGCCGCCCCCGGGCGGGGGTTGGTTTTGCGGATTGGTTTCAGGTGCGTCAGTCACGCGCATCCCTCAGCGCTTGCGCCGCCGCAGCCAGATGACGACGCCACTCGCCGTGAGCGCCAATGGCAATGCGATCAGAAACAGGACGGCAATGGTGATCTGGACCGGGCGCGAGAGATTAAGCTGGCGGTCGCGCGTGGTCTGCACGGGAATGTTGACATAGGCATCGTCCTGCGACAGCCAGTTGGTGAGGCTCATGCCGAAATCGAGATTGCCGCCGTTGCCCAGGTAGCTGTTGGACAGGAAATCGCCGTCGCCGAAGATCATGATGCGCTGCTGACGCTTTTCCTGGTCGCGCGTCAACGCTACGGCGATATTCAGCGGGCCGGGGATGTCGGTGCCCTTGTTGAATTCGATATGGCCATCGAGCGATCCGGTTTCCGACCAGCTGGACGGGCGCGTGTCGATCAGAACCGATCCCTGCCAGCCTTGGGGGGCGTTCATGCTGATGCCGCTTGCAAAAGGAAAGAGGGTGACCTCGGTGAAACTCCGGACCACGGGGTGCGCGCCGTACTTTGTCGCCACGATGGCGGCGGCGTTGCCGGTGATGACTTCGGCTGCCGGGTCGACGAGGGTGCCGGGTTGAAATTCGATGCCGAGGTTTTCCGCGATCGGTTCCAGTCCGTATAACGGGCCGGGATCGCTGAGCCACAGCAGGTTGCCGCCGCGTTGGAGATAATTCTGGATTTCCTTGACCTCGCCCGGCAGCAGTTGTGCGCGCGCGCCGGCGATTACCAGCACCGTGGCGTTTTGCGGAATCTGCGGATGCTCGCCCAGCGATAGCGATTGGGTTTTGAAGCCGCGTTTGCGCAGTTGCGAAGCCCAGGTGGACAGATCGAAGTTCGCCTGGCGGTCGGGGGAGCGCTCACCGTGCCCGCTTAAAAAGACCACCCAACGCTCGCTGCGGTGGCCAAGACGCGTCAGCGCGTTGGTGAAATTTTCTTCGTTGAGTTGCGTGGGCGCAAGGCTTTCTCTGGCCTCGTTGTATTCCAGTTGCAGTTCGCCATCGAACTGGATGCCAGCCTTGCGCACGCGTTCGGGGCTGGTGTCGGGATCGACAAATTCTAGGCGGATGTCCGGGCGGTATTTCTGATAGCGCAGCACCATGTCCCGGATATGCTGGCGCGTCTCGCCGCGCTGGCTGGCGAAGGCGGTGATCTTGAGCGGCCCCTTCAGCCGCTCGACTACGGCGATGCTGGCCGGTGTCAGCGAATGGCGCCGCGCCTGGGTCCAGTCGAACTGCAGATGGTATTCGCGCGAGAGCCATTGCAGCAGGCCGATGATGACCAAGAACAGCACGACGAAACTGACGTTGACCAGACGTAATTGCCATTTTGTTTTGGGCGTGTTGTTCATCAAAGTAGCCCTGCTTCGTTCGTCTTGACATAAGATGAGTAGCCCTGCTTCGTTCGTCTTGACACAAAGGTAGCCCTACTCGCTTTGCTCGTTCGTCTTGACACAAAGGTAGCCCTACTCGCTTTGCTAGTTCGTCTTGACATAAGAAGAGGGT
>CAYIQV010000045.1:0-9781 GCA_964365635.1 uncultured Acidiferrobacteraceae bacterium | reverse complement strand
AGCGAGTTCACGTCGGCGACCCCGTCCACGGTGCGCAGGCGCGGGCGGATCGTCCAGTCCTGGAGCGTACGCCGTTCGATGTTGCTCAACGCCCCACCCTCGATGCGATACATGTAGACCTCGCCGAGCGGCGTCGTGATCGGCGCCAGCACCGGCTCGATACCGGCAGGCAGGCTCCCTCGCACCTGATTCAGGCGCTCGGCCACCTGTTGCCGGGCCCAAAAGATATCCGTGCCGTCCTCGAACCACACGGTCACGAGCCCGAGTGCGTACTTGTTGAGCGAGCGCAGCGCCGTCTGGCGCGGCAGACCCTGCATCTCGATCTCGATCGGGAAGGTGATGCGACTCTCGACTTCGGCCGGCGTCATGCCCGGCGCCTTCACGATTACCTGCACCTGCGGCGTGTAGATGTCCGGGAAAGCGTCGATGGGGAGCGTGCGGAACGCCCACAGGCCGCCCGCGACCACGGCCACGGCGGCGAGCAACATCATCAGGCGCTGCACAAGTGCAAAACGGATCAAGGCGGAAATCATGGACGGGGATCCTCATTTGTCGCGACTGACAGGCCGGCCGCGAGCCGCAGATCGGCAGCGGCAACTTGCGTCTCTTTGAGCAGATCGAGGTAGCGCGCCTGCGCATCGAAATGAGTGTTGTTGGCGTCCACGAGCGCGAGGATGTTCACCTCGCCCGCGGAAAATCCGCGGCGCGTGATCTCGAACACCTGCCGCGCCGGGTCGAGCAACCTGGCGCGCGTGCGTTCGGCTTGCTCGATTAAAAGCGCGAGATCGGTATAACTCTGGTGCAGGCGAACCATGGCGTCGCGCTGTCTGATATCGAGTTGCGTCTGCGCCCGTAGCGCCTCGGCCTTGGCCTTGTCCACGGGGCCGCGGTTCTGGTTCCAGAGCGGAATCTGGATACTGACGCCGATGCCGGAGACGTCGCGCCGCGCGCCATTGAGCACGTCGCGTTCACGAAACAGGTTGAGAGCCGGGTCGGCGAAGCGTTGCGACTCCGCCACACCGACACCGGCGCGCGCCGCTTCGACTTCCTGACGCGCGGCCATCACGAATGGTTGCGCATCGAGGCGGCGTTCGAGTTCGGCAAGAGCGGGTGGCGCGGCGGCGAGATCGAGCGGCGCTGTCTGGACCGTCACATCCACGGGCAATGCGAGCAGCGACCGGAACTCGGCCAGCGCCTTTTGGTAGTCCTTCTCCGCCGCCATCACCGTTTGTCCTGCCTCCTCGCGCAGCACGTCGAGCCGCATGCGTTCGAGCGGGCTGAGATAACGCACCAGTGGATCGCGTGTCTTGCCTGCGGCGGAGCGCCCGTAGCCTTCGGCCAGATCGACCCGGCTGCGCGCAAGAGCGGCCCGCGCCTCGGCCAGTTGCAGCGCATGAAACGCGCGCGCCGCTTCGCGTTCGAGCAACAACCGCTGATAGCGGCGCTCCTCGTGCGCGCCCTTGAGGCTCGCCTCGGCTGCTGCGCGCTGGCGCGCAAGTCGGCGCAACGGCAATGGCTGACTGATCGCCAGTTGCGTGAAATCGGTTCCGCCGCGGCCATCTTCTTGCCCGAGCCGGTCATCCGCGCGCACGTCCACGCTCGGGTTCGGCCACGCACCGGCCTGGCCAAGCTCGCCCTCGCGTGCCGCGACCTCGGCATCGGCCGCACGCACCTCGGGCGCCACCTGCACGACACGCTGTACCGTGGACTCGATCGTCCATGTCGTGCTTTCCGCTGCTGCCATGCGCGGTAGCAGCGCGAGCAGCAAGCCGATCAGCAATCCGCGAAATATCTTGGCTGGAGAAATCTTAAATTGATGCTTCCACCAACCGATGGCGGAAAACACCCGCAAAACAGGGAACAAACCATGCAAACCCATAGCAACTCCTCATCATCAGACGCATGTCTCCGGGAAACTTGCCGGGACCAAGGACCGCGTGCGGTCTCTCGGCCCGGAAGACCGGACCAGAATGCTCAGACTGACAGGGAGTGGCGCGGCGGACGGAAGAAAGAATGAAGGCTGGACAGGAGTACGGAGACGTCGGGCTTGCCATGGCGCACAGTCACGGCATGAGGAGCGACTACATCATTATCATCGGTGATTTGGCCAAGGAGGTGGCTCCCTAAATGGCCACAGTGGCCACACAAATCCTCTGCCTGGCTTCCCGGCGCGCCGCTATCGTGGCTCGAAACGGCACTGGCCGAGTCAAACACATGGTCGACTCCGCAACTGTCCAGATCCCACGCCGAAGCAACGGACGTAAGCAGGACGAGCAGGGCAAGAACCTTGGCTACGAGCTTCATAGAGAGGATGAAAGTAGCGTATTACCAATGCGGCTGTCAAATCCTTGAACCAAGCGGCAAGAAATAGTTTTAGTGCTATTGTTTATGCATGAATGCTGCATCACCAACACACATGACCGAAAACCAACGGTTGTTACCCGGTCTGTCCATGGGTTCATTCCGTGAACGACATCCGTGAATAACAACCGCCTATTCGAACAATTATGCTTTCCGCCTTCAAACCTGTATTTGAGATAGACAGGGCGGCGTTCGCCTTACTCATCGTTGGTGCTTTATTTTCCAGCATCGTCCGGGCGGCGCACGCGCGCGCCATCGCACTCACCGATGACGGCATGGTCACTCATGACGGCACATCCGATTCCAGCCTTGATCTCAAGTGGCGATTCCTGAAAAAACCAAATCTCAGTTTTGCCCTGAAGCCGGGCGTTACCTTGCCGACCGGGGACGAGACCAAAGGGCTCGGGTCCGGGAAAGGCCGTTACAGCCTGATGTTTGTCACCACCATGGGCCCGCCGCCTTGGTCCTTCAACCTGCACTTTGGCTTCACTCGCAATCGCAACGTCGCGGATGAAAGGGAAACCATCTGGCACGCCTCGTTTGGCGGATTTCGGATGTTAGACAACAAGAAAATGAAACTGGTATTCGACACCGGCGTGGACACCAACCCGGACAAACCCTCCCACACCCCGCCAGCATTTCTAATACTTGGATTTATTTATGCGCCCAATGAGGATGTCGATCTGGATCTGGGCGTGAAAAGAGGATTGAGCCGTCCCGAGACGGACTACACGCTGCTGGGTGGGATTACGTTTCGGTTCTAATCGCGATTGCTGTCGTCATAGACGGCTCGCCACGGTTGCCGCCCCTATCAACCCGACGTTCGGGTTCATTACCACCTGTACCGGAACCGCGGCCAGGAGTGCCGACATCCGTCCCTTGTTCAAGAAAGATCGCATGAAGATACTATCGGTCATTTTTTGAATTATTTTTGGCGCAATTCCACCAGCGACATAAACCCCGCCGGTGGCCCCGGCGGATAGCGCGAGATTCCCCGCCTGCGCGCCATAGATGCAGATAAAAAGATCCAACGACTGTACCGCCAGCGCATCGGTGCCGGACAGGGCCAGTTCGGAAATCGCGGCAGCCGGGTCGGCGGCATTTCGCGGGTCCGTATGCAGCGGCGCAATCTTCGTTTCCTGTTCACGCAGGTAGCTGTAGATCAGGACAAGACCTGATCCTGATACAAGGCGCTCATAGGAAATGTGTTCAAATTGTTGTTGCAGGTAATGCCACAAGCCCACCTGCAGACCATCCGTAGGCGCGAAGTCTGTATGCCCCCCTTCGGTGGCAATGGTTTCATAATGATCCTGCTGCCAAACGAGAATACCCTGCCCCAGCCCGGTGCCGGCGCCGATGACGGCGCGTGGTGCGCGTGGCTGTGCTGACCCTTTCTGTAGCGATACTAAATCCTTGCCGGTCAGGGTTTCGATGCCATAACCCACAGCCTGAAAATCATTGATCAGCCGCACCTTGGGAATCTTATGTTCCCGCGACAGTATCTCACTGCCCGTCTCCCAAGGGAGATTGGTCACCTTTGCCATCTGGCCTGATTCACTCCCGGCTATCGGCCCGGCAATGCCAAAACATGCCGCGTCAGGGATGGGCGTATTGCCCAGAGATTTCAGGAATTCATGAATGATGGGCGACAGCCCCGAAAACGCGCTGCATTCGTAGCGGCGTTCTCTAATTATCTGGCTGCCACTCTTTTCGACGCGTGCAAGCTGAAGCAATACCTTGGTGCCGCCAACGTCACCGGCCAGCACATGCATAACCTTATTCTCCACGACAAATCCCGCGCATCAGATTGTTATCCGGTTATGAGGATTGATATACTACCAAGGATCAAGCCGGGGTGGCGGAACTGGTAGACGCGCCAGACTCAAAATCTGGTGGTGGAAACACCGTGTCGGTTCGATTCCGACCCTCGGTACCAATCCAATCAAGGGGCCACAGCGATGTGGCCCTTTTGATTCCTGGTTCCACGACAACACAGTCGTACACTGTTCATGGACCACATGGCGACGCGAGTTGTTTCTTGTGATTTGCCTCGCTGTCGGTATTCCTTGACCCAACTGCCCTAATCCGGGTACAAACTGCATGCCTGCACCGTAATATATGGCGTGAATACTTGCATTTGCATCAAATACCCGTATGCACAACTGGCACATATCTTGCCCGATTTATTCTATTCACGCATAGCGCACATCATAGATGAAAAAGAAAATTGATGTCATGGATCTGCGACCAGGGATGTACATCTCCGAACTGGATCGACCCTGGCTCGAAACCCCCTTCCTGTTTCAGGGCTTCGAACTGCAAACCTCGCAGGAGATGGAGTTAATCAAACAACACTGCAAATACATTTACATCGATGTCGAAAAAGGCGCTGATGTACTGCCATCGCGCAACCGTGCAGAGTACGAATCGCGCATGCACGCCATCCAGGTGGAGGAAGAAAGAATCGACCGTACCGTCAGGCAACTTGCCGACTCGCCCGCCACACCACGTTCACGCCCGGCCTATGTCGACCAGGTTCCGCTGGAAAAGGAAATCGTGCGCGCCAGGGAAGTCGAGATCGATGCCAGGGAGGTCATGCACGAGATCATCCGGGATGTCCAGAAAGACAAGGACTTCAATATCGCGCGCGCCACCAAGGCCGTGACCAGCATGGTGGAAAGCATCTTGCGCAATCCTGACGCCCTGGTGTGCCTGACATACCTGCGAAACATCAGCGAGTACACCGCCCTGCACAGCATTCGCACCTGCATCCTGGGAATTGCCTTCGGACGTCATCTGGTTCTCACCAAAGACGAGTTGATCGCCTTGGGCCTTGGTTTTCTGATGCACGACGTCGGCATGGTCAAGATTCCCAAGGAGATTCTCACCAAGCCCGCAGGCCTGGATCCCCAGGAATTCGAAACCATGAAGCGGCACGTGGGTTGGAGCGTTGCCATTCTGAACAAATCCGGCGGCATCCCGCCACTGGCGATGCAGGTTGTTCAGCAGCACCATGAACGCCGCGACGGCGCCGGTTATCCGGTGCGCCTGAAAGGCGATGCGATCAGCCAGGCTGGATTAATTGGCTCTATCGTCGATGTGTACGATGCCATTACGAGCGATCGCACTTACTCTGGCGGTCTCTCGGCGGAAGATGCACTGAAGCGCATGTACGAATGGCGCGAGAAGGATTTCCATCCGCAACTGGTCGAGGACTTCATTCGCTGTATGGGAATATTCCCGATCGGCTCGCTGGTGGAGCTGAGCACGGGCAGCGTAGGCGTCGTCATCACGATCAACCGGGCCCGTCGCCTCAAACCCAAGGTGGCGCTTGTCCTGACCGCCAACAAAACTCCCTACGAGCACAAAGTCATCACCGACCTGATGGAGCACACGGACGGCAAGGGCCAGGAGATCAAGATTTCGCGTGTTCTACCCGTAGGGTCGTACGGCATCCATCCGATGGATCATATCGTTCAGTTGTAACCTGCGATGAAATGAATGCAACATATCAAGCGCCAGTCAGGCGACTTGAACTGGGATCGCGTTGCGGGTGTGGGTAATGCGGTTGCTGCTATCGACGTAGACCAGACGCGGCTTGAAGGTCGCCAGTTCTTTTTCCTCGAAGTCCGCATAGGTGCAAATAATAACGATATCGCCCGGATTGGCCTTGTGGGAGGCCGCGCCGTTGACGGAGATGATGCCGGAACCGGCCTCGGCACGAATGGCATAAGTCGAGAAACGCTCGCCATTCTTGAGGTTATAGACATCGATACGCTCATACTCGCGAATATCGGCGGCTTCCAGCAGGCGACTATCGATCGCGACCGAGCCCTCATAGTCGGGTTCGGAATGCGTGACATTCACGCGGTGCAGCTTGGATTTGAGCATGGTACGGCGCATATATATCCTCCAACAGATTTATGATTATCGGTCTTTATGCAGGTGGATTCAAATCGCTATTCCCACTCGAATTCCAGATTATCAATCAACCGCGTACGACCCAACCATGCCGCCGCCAAAATCACGAACTTACGGTCATCCGGCTGCGGCAGCGCCAGATCCTGGCAGCGCCGCACACTGACATAATCCAGGCGGAAACCGGCCGCTTTCAGTGCACGTGCCGCGCCCTCCTCCGCCTCGGCAGGAGAAATTTTTTGGTGACGCATCCGATCGCGCGCCGCGCACAGTGCGGCATAAAGCCGCGGAGCCGTATTCCTTTCGTCCGGTGTCAGATAATGATTACGTGAACTCATGGCCAGTCCATCGGGATCGCGCACCGTATCGACGCCGATGATCTCAACCGGCATGCCCAGGTCCGCCGCCATGAGACAAACGAGCAGCCATTGCTGGTAATCCTTCTTTCCGAAAAGCGCCACGTCCGGCGCCACCAGATTGAATAAGCGATTTACCACCGTGGTCACGCCGCGGAAATGTCCGGGACGAAACGCGCCACAAAGAATGTCGCTCAGGCCCGGCACTTCCACGCAGGTCTGCGCCTCACGGCCACGCGGATAGATCTCCGATTCCTTCGGCATGAAAAGCAGATCCACGCCCGCGGCAAGCAAGGCGGTCTTATCGTGTGCCGGGGTACGCGGGTAGGCGTCGAAGTCTTCGCCCTGGCCGAATTGCAGGGGATTCACATAGATGCTGGCGACCACCACCTGCGCCTGCCGCCGGGCCTCCTGCATGAGATGCAGATGCCCTGCGTGCAGGTTGCCCATCGTGGGCACAAAGGCCACACGCTTGCCGCCGCTGCGCAGCCGGGCCAGGTGTTCCTTCAGGCTGGCAACGGTTTCGACGGTAATCATGCCGAGTGGAAACTGTGCTCCGGACCGGGAAAGGCGCCTGACTTAACAGACGCGACGTAGGTCTTGACCGCCTCCTCGATCGAGGCAGCGCCGGCCATGAAGTTTTTGGAAAACTTGGGACTGCCGCGCGGATAAATGCCCAGCATGTCCTGCAATACCAGCACCTGCCCATCGCAATCCTTGCCCGCCCCGATCCCGATGGTGGGCATCTCCAGCTCGGCCGTAATCGTCTGCGCCAATTCCGCCGGCACTGCTTCGAGCACCAGCAGTCCGGCACCGGCATCTTGCAGGGCCTTGGCATCCTGGCGGATGCGCTCCGCCGCCGTGGCCTCACGCCCCTGCACGCGGTAGCCACCGAGCTGGTGCACCGACTGCGGCGTCAGCCCAAGATGGGCACACACCGGCACACCACGCTCAACCAGAAAACGCACCGTCTCCACCATCACCGCGCCACCTTCGAGTTTGACAACCTGGGCACCGCCCTTGCGCATCAGGCGTCCGGCATTGGCCAATGCCTTTTCCGGGCTTTCCTGATAACTCATGAAGGGCAGATCGACCACCAACAGCGCCCGGCGGATGCCGCGCGCTGCGCAGCGACTGTGGTAAACCATGTCCGCCACGCTCACGGGCAAGGTGGTCTCGTGCCCCTGCATGACCATGCCGAGCGAATCGCCGACCATGATGAGATCCACACCCGCCCGATCCAGCAGGCTCGCGAAGGTGAAGTCATACGCCGTCAGGCAGGCGATCTTCTCGCCACGCCGCTTCATGTCCTTGAGTGTGATGAGGGTGACGGGCTTCACAGGCTGGCGACCATGGGATTGAAGAAATGACGACCGCTGCGGATCTTGCGGATGTGCGTGAGCAGCATCTTGAAATCCGCATCGCTGTCGACAATATTGATGCGCTCGGCGTTGACCACCAGCAACGGCGCAGCAGTGTAGTGGTGGAAAAACTGGGTATAGGCATCCACCAGCAGTTGCAGATAATCGTGACCGATTATGCGTTCGTATTCCACGCCACGACGCCGTACCCGTTCGTGCAACACATCCACCGAGGCTTGCAGGTAAATCACCAGATCCGGCACCGGCAGGTGCAGGCTCATCTGCGCGTACACCTGCTCGTAGAGCCGCAACTCGTCATCGTCCAGGTTGGCACGGGCGAACAATTTGTCCTTGTCGAGCAGGAAGTCCGCCACGTGACCGGCACTGAACATGTCGCCCTGCTTCAGGGCTTCAATCTGGCGCGCGCGCTGGAACAAGAAAAATAACTGGGTAGGCAACGCGAAATGTTTGCGTGATTGATAAAAACGTTCGAGAAACGGGTTTTCCTCCGGCTGTTCGAGCAGGGGTTTCGCGCCAAAGGCATCGGCCAGGCGCATGGCGAGGCTCGTCTTGCCCACGCCAATCGGTCCTTCGACAACCACATAACCGGGTGTAAAAGTATTCATGCGCCACGAAATCTCTGTTTGGGTGTGCCGCTGCCTTACGCTCGTATGTCCAGTTTGCGCACGATCTGGTCAGCGCACCTGGCCAGCAGATCGAATGCCTGTCCCTGCCCTGGAATCTCCAGACCCGGATCAAGCTCGGACAAAGGATACAGGACGAAAGCGCGCTCGTGGAGTCTCGGGTGTGGCACGGTTAGCGCCTCGCTGTGAATAACCCGAGCGCCAAACAGCAACAAATCGAGATCGAGCGTGCGCGGTCCGCCCTTTTCTCCGCGGCGCACCCGCCCGTGCGCCTGCTCGATATCCATTAAACCGCGCATGAGTGCATCCGGTTCCAGCGCCGTTTGCAGGCGGCAGGCGGCGTTGATGAAATCCGGCTGCGCCTGGATGCCTACCGGCGCGCTTGCGTAGAACGAGGAGCACGCCTCAAGACGAGTCTGCGGGAGCTGTCCCAGTGCCGTCATCCCCGCACGCACCTGGGATACCGGGTCGTTCAGATTACTGCCAAGGCCCACATAGACGACAACCACGCCGCGGCCCTTGCCTGTGCTCACGGTCCGGCGGTACGCGGTTTACGCCGACGCCGACGCCGTTTCTTTCCCCCGCCGCCGCCCAACGGCGCGACTTGAGCAACCATGTCATGGCGCTCTGCCTCGGTCGCCGTCTGAAAGCGTGTCCACCAGTCCGCCAGCTCCATGTCCGCCTCGCCCGTACCGGCGCGCAGCAACAGGAAATCATACGCCGCACGGAAACGTTTGCTCTCAAGCAACCGGAATGCCTGCTGTCCGGCGCGGCGCTCCAAGCGGCTCTGCATCAACCAGATCTCGCGCATGGGCACGCTGAAACGTTTGGGGATGGAGACATGCCGCAGCTGATCACGCAACACATGTTCGGCTGCGTGCTGCTGGGCATCGTGCGCGTTCATGCCCTGGGCCATGAGCTTGCCGGTTTCCAGGCGCACCGGCTCCCACAACAGGGCGGCGAACAAGAACGCCGGCGTCACCGGCTTGTCTTCGTTGATGCGGGTATCGGTATTGGCGAGCGCACGCGGCACCAGCGTGATGGGAAATCCTTCTTCTTCACGCTCGAGGCTTTGTTCGGTAAGCGGAAACAGGTAGCGGAACAGGCCATGGTGACGCAGCTGTTCGAAAGTTTCGAGCGC
>CAYIQV010000044.1:0-9920 GCA_964365635.1 uncultured Acidiferrobacteraceae bacterium | reverse complement strand
CAGGATTAAAGCAGAACTGATATCTGTTTTTTCTAATCCTGTTAGTCCTGTAAATCCTGTCCATTCAAGTGTTTTATTTTCTATATTTAAGGTGTGATCGTAAATGACAAGAATATTTAATTTCAGTGCAGGTCCGGCGGTGTTACCGGAAGCGGTGTTGAGTCAGGCAAAAGAAGAGATGCTCGACTGGCATGGCTCCGGCATGTCGGTGATGGAGATGAGTCATCGCGGCAAGGAATTCATGGCGATCGCAGAGAAGGCCGAGGCCGACCTGCGCGAACTCATGGGCATCCCGGCGAATTACAAGGTACTGTTCCTGCAAGGCGGCGCCTCGGCACAGTTCGCCATGGTGCCGATGAACCTGCTGCGCGGAAAGAAATCCGCCGACTACGTACATACCGGCGAGTGGTCGAAGAAGGCCATCGGCGAGGCCAAGAAATTCGGCGCCGTGAATGTCGCGGCCACGTCCGAAGCCACCAAGTTCACCACCGTGCCGCCGCAGAAGGACTGGAAGCTCGATCCGAATGCCGCCTACGTGCACTACACGCCGAATGAAACCATCGGCGGTGTAGAGTTCAGTTTCGTCCCCGAGACCGGCAGTGTGCCGCTCGTGGCCGACATGTCCTCGACCATTCTGTCGCGTCCGATCGACGTGACCAAGTTTGGCCTCATCTATGCCGGGGCCCAGAAGAATATCGGGCCGGCGGGACTTACGATCGTGATCGTGCGCGACGACCTGATCGGCCAGACCGTGGCCGGCACGCCATCCATGTTCGATTACAAGATCCATGTTGATAATGGTTCGATGTACAACACGCCGCCGACCTATGCCTGGTATATCGCGGGGCTGGTGTTCGAGCTGTTGAAGAAAAAAGGCGGCTTGAAGGCGATGGCGGAGGCCAACCAGCGCAAGGCCGGGAAGCTTTACGATTACATCGACTCCACCAGCGGCTTCTACAAGAATCCGGTGGAGAAACAGAGCCGTTCCTGGATGAATGTGCCGTTCACGTTGAAGGACGAAAAACTCGATGAGCCGTTCCTGAAGGGTGCGAAGGGCGCCGGACTGGTGCAACTCAAGGGCCATCGTTCCGTCGGCGGCATGCGCGCAAGCATCTACAACGCCATGCCGGAAGCCGGTATCGATGCGCTCCTCGCCTACATGTGTGATTTCATGCAAAAGCAGGGTTAAAAAAATGTTCAACATACTGACGCTTAATAATATCTCCTCCCTGGGCCTGGCTCGTTTGCCCAAGGACAAATTCAAGGTCGCGGGTGACCTTAAGGACCCGGACGGCATCCTGTTGCGCTCGTTCAAGATGCACGACATGGAAATCCCGAAGACGCTGAAGGCTGTCGGGCGCGCCGGTGCCGGCGTGAACAACATCCCGGTCGAGAAGCTGACCAAGATGGGAATTCCCGTCTTCAATGCCCCGGGCGCCAATGCCAATGCCGTTAAGGAACTGGTGATGGCCGGCATGCTGCTCGCCTGCCGGCATATCGTTCCGGCATGGGATTTCGCGCGCGGCCTGTCCGGCACGGATCCCGAGATCGGTAAGGCGGTGGAGGCGGGCAAGAAAAATTTCGCCGGGTTTGAATTGCCCGGCCGTACGCTCGGCGCGATCGGCCTCGGCGCGATCGGGCGCAATGTCGCCAACATGGGCGTGTCGCTCGGGATGAAGGTGATCGGTTTCGATCCGGGCCTCACGGTGGAAGGCGCGTGGCAGCTTTCAGCCGACGTGAAGAAGGCCAACAGCGTGGAAGAAGTGCTGCGCGCGGCCGACTTCGTGACTTTCCACGTTCCGCTCATCGACGCCACCAAGAACCTGATCAACGCCGAGCGTCTCAAGCTCATGAAGGATGGTGTGGTCATTCTCAACTTCGCGCGTGAAGGCATCGTTGATGACGCGGCCGTGAGCGCGGCCATCAAGGCCAAGAAGGTCTATGGTTATGTGTGCGACTTTCCGTCCAACTTGCTCAAGAATCATGAGCATGTGATCACGCTGCCACACCTGGGCGCGTCCACGGCCGAGGCCGAGGACAACTGTGCCATCATGGTGGCGGAGCAGGTGAAGGATTTTCTCGAAAACGGCAATATCCGCAATGCGGTCAATTTTCCAGACGTGGTGTCGCCGCGTGAGACGGCGTATCGGCTCATTGTGGCCAACGCCAACGTGCCCAACATGCTCGGGTTGATTTCCGAAACCCTGGGACAGGCCGGGCTCAACATCCATGACATGATCAACCGCTCGCGCGGCAATTATGCCTACACCGTGGTCGACCTCGACAGCCCGGCGCCGGATGAGGTGCGCAAGAAGATTGCGGCCATCGAAGGCGTGTTGATGGCGCGCACCCTCTGACGTTTCCATGAGCAAGGCCAAGAAAGGCGTCAACCCGGAGCCGCACCTCAAGAGTCTGCGCGCGCAAATCGACGCGCTGGATGTGAAGATCCAGTCGCTGATCGACGAGCGCGCACGCCTGGCGCAGGGAATCGCCGAGACCAAACAACTTTCCGGCTCCAACAGCTTCTACCGTCCCGAACGCGAAGCGGAGGTGTTGCGCCAGGTTCAGGCGCGCAACAAAGGCCCGTTGTCCGATGAGGTGGTCACGCGGCTGTTTCGTGAAATCATGTCCGCCTGTCTCGCGCTGGAAGCAGAAACCAAGGTGGCCTTCCTCGGACCGGAGGGCACGTTCACCCAGGAGGCGGCCCTCAAGCATTTCGGTCATGCGGTAAAGACCCGCCCGCTGGGGGCGATCGATGAGGTTTTTCGTGAGGTCGAGTCCGGTAATGCCCACTTCGGCGTGGTGCCGGTCGAGAATTCGACCGAGGGAGTGATCACGCACACGCTCGACATGTTTCTGAACTCGCCGCTCAAGATTTGCGGTGAAGTGGAACTGCGCATCCATCACCATCTGCTGGGCAAGCAGGCCGACCGCAAGCAGGCCAAACGCGTGGTGTCGCACCAGCAATCGCTGGCGCAATGTCGCGAGTGGCTGGATGCCAATCTCCCCGGCATCGAGCGCATGGCCGTGAGCAGCAACGCCGAGGCCGCACGCCTGGCCGCTGCCGGGACGGATACGCTGGCGATCGCCGGCGATTCGGCGGCCCGCATCTATGGCCTGCACGTGCTCGCGGCCAACATCGAAGACAATCCGGACAACACTACGCGCTTTCTCGTGGTGGGCAATCTTGAGACCATAGCCACCGGCAGCGACAAGACCAGTCTTCTTGTCTCGGGCAAGAACAAGTCAGGCGCCCTGCATCGGTTGCTGGCGCCGCTTTCCCGCCACGGCATCAACATGACGCGCATCGAGTCGCGGCCCTCGCGCCGCTCGCGCTGGGAGTACGTATTTTTTGTCGATATCGACGGGCATGTGAAGGACCGCAAACTCGCCAAGGCGCTCGCGGCCTTGGAAAAAGAGGCGGCGTTCCTGAAGTTGCTCGGCTCCTATCCCAAGGCGGTTGTTTGACATGGCTGCCGATATCGCCGCCCTCGCCACGCCCGGTGTGCGCGGACTGGAGCCGTATCAGCCGGGCAAGCCGATTGACGAGCTCGAGCGCGAATACGGTGTGCGTAATGTCATCAAGCTCGCCAGCAATGAAAACCCGCTAGGCCCGAGCCCACTCGCCATGGAGGCGGCGCGCGCCGTGCTGAAAGATATCGCACGTTATCCAGATGGCAACGGTTTTGCCCTGAAGCAACGACTGGCCAAGAAACATGGCGTGACGATCCCGCAAATCACGCTGGGCAACGGATCGAGTGACCTGTTGGAATTTTCCACCCGCGCCTTTGTGACGCCGGAGAACGAGGTTATTTTTTCCGCTCACGCCTTTGCCATTTATCCTATCGTCACACGCGCGGTGGGCGCCACGGCGGTGATGACCAAGGCGAAACAGTGGGGCCATGATCTTGTGGCCATGCAGCAGGCGATCACGCCGCGCACGCGCCTTATTTTTATCGCCAATCCTAATAATCCTACCGGTACCTGGCTCAAGTCGGGTGAGCTGGAGGCCTTTATCCGCGCCGTGCCGCCGCACGTGCTCGTGGTGCTGGACGAGGCCTATTTTGAATACGTGTCTGAGCCGGACTATCCCGACACCATGGCCTGGGTCGCGCGCTTCCCGAATCTTATCGTGACGCGCACCTTCTCCAAGGCCTTCGGGCTTGCCGGCCTGCGTGTCGGGTATGGCGTTTCCTCTACCGCCGTGGCGGACATACTCAATCGCGTGCGCCAGCCGTTCAATGTGAACAGCGTCGCGCTCGCGGCGGCCGCCGCCGCGCTCCAGGACATGGCGCACGTGGAGCGCACCGTAACGCTTAACCGGCAGGGCATGCGCGATCTCACCAATGCCTTCGGTCGCCTGGGACTGAAGTTCATTCCGTCGGTGGGAAATTTTGTGTGCGTCGATCTGGGACGTCCCGCCGCTGCGGCATACGAGGCACTGTTGCGCGAAGGTGTGATCGTGCGGCCGGTGGCGAACTACGGCATGCCGAATCACCTGCGTGTGACCATCGGGTCAGCGTCGGAGAACGAACGTTTTATCCTGGCACTGGAGAAAGTGATCAAAGAATCATGACGGCCGTGATTAACAAACTTTGTGTCATGGGTGTCGGCTTGATTGGCGGATCGCTCGCGCGTTCCCTGCGTGACGCCCGCTACGTACGCGAGATCGTGGGCTATGGCCGCAGCCTGGGTAACCTGCAACAGGCCATGGAACTGGGCGTGATCGACTCGGCGGCGGTGACGGTGGGTGAAGCCGTGCGTGATGCCGACATGATTGTGCTGGCCCTCCCGGTGGGCACCATGCCGGAGATGCTGCAGGCACTCGCGCCGGTTCTGCCGGAGGCCGCGGTGGTGACGGACGTGGGCAGTGTCAAGAGCTCGGTCATTGCGGCCGCACGTGCGACGCTCGGTTCGCGCTTCACCCATTTTGTTCCCGGGCACCCGATTGCGGGCACGGAGCAATCCGGGGTGGCGGCGTCTTTGCCGGATCTTTTTGTGAAACGCCGTGTCATCCTGACGCCGGAGCCCGAGACGGATACGACCGCCGTGGGCAAGGTGCACGCGATGTGGCAGGCAGCCGGCGCCGAGGTGGCCACCATGTCCGCGACGGAGCATGACGCCTTGCTGGCCGCGAGCAGCCATTTGCCACATATGCTGTCCTACGCGCTGGTGGACATGCTGGTACGGCGTGATGATCATCGGGCCATCTTCGATTGTGCCGCCGGCGGCTTTCGCGACTTTACCCGTATCGCCGCCAGCGACCCGGTGATGTGGCGCGATATCTGTCTCGCCAACCGTGCTGCGATACTCGACGTGTTGCGCCAGTATCGTGATGATCTTGGTGATCTGGTGCAGGCGGTCGAGAAGGGGGATGGTCATTGGTTGCTCGATACCTTCAACCGCGCCAAGCATGCACGCGATGCTTTGAACAAGAAACTCTGACAGTCGAGCGTCTCCATGATTAATTACATTGTTCAGCCCGGTGGCACGCTTACCGGCCGCGTGCGGGTGCCGGGCGATAAATCCATTTCACATCGTTCCGTCATGCTGGGGTCGCTCGCCAATGGCACGACGCGCGTGAGCGGTCTGCTTGAGGGCGAAGATGTGCTGTCCACACTCGCCGCTTTCCGTGCCATGGGTGTGCAGGCGCAAGGCCCGGACAAAGGCAATCTGGTGATTCATGGCGTCGGCCTGCACGGACTCACGGCGCCGCGGCAGCCGCTCGATATGGGCAACTCCGGCACCGCCATGCGCTTGATGGCCGGTATTCTCGCTGGCCAGGCATTTGACTCCGAACTGATCGGCGACGAGTCGCTCAGCAAACGGCCGATGAAGCGTGTTTCCGAGCCGCTCAACAGCATGGGCGCGGCCATTTCGTCGGCGGATGGCGGCCGGCCACCGCTGCGCATCAAGGGTGGGCAGAAATTGCATGGCATCGATTACGCGATGCCTGTCGCCAGTGCCCAGGTGAAATCTTCGTTGTTGCTGGCTGGTCTCTATGCCAATGGCGAAACATCGGTCACCGAGCCGGCACCGACGCGCGATCACACCGAGCGCATGTTGCGTGGTTTTGGCTATGCCGTGGAGACACAGGGCGCGCGCATTCGTGTACGTGGTGGCGGCAGCCTCAAGGCCTGCACCATCGATGTGCCGGCAGATATCTCTTCGGCGACGTTTTTTCTTGTCGGCGCTAGCATCGCGCCCGGTTCCGATCTGGTGCTGGAGCATGTCGGCATCAATCCCACGCGCATCGGTGTACTGAATATCCTCAAACTGATGGGCGCCAATCTCGAACTCCTCAATGCATGCGAGGTCGGCGGTGAGCCAGTGGCCGACATTCGTGTGCGGGCTGCCAAGTTGCATGGAATCCGCATACCCGAAGACCAGGTGCCTCTGGCCATTGATGAATTCCCGGCGATATTTATCGCCGCGGCCTGTGCCGATGGCGAGACTGTCCTTACCGGCGCGCATGAGTTGCGGGTGAAGGAATCGGACCGTATCGCCGTCATGGCGCAGGGCCTGAAGCAGCTCGGCATCGACGCCCGTGAGACTCCGGATGGAATTGTGATTCAGGGCGGGCCGTTGCGCGGCGGGACCGTTGAAAGCCATGGAGATCACCGTATTGCCATGTCGTTTGCGATGGGCGCCTTGCGTTCGATCGGCACGATCACTATTAAGGACTGCAAGAATGTCGCAACATCCTTTCCTGCTTTCCCAGAGCTGGCCACGCGCGCCGGGTTGGCGGTTGGCGTGACGCAGGATATCTAGTGGCATGGGACAGGCTGCCAATATCCCGGTCCTGACCATCGACGGTCCGAGCGGTTCCGGAAAAGGGACCATCGGCCAGGTTCTGGCACAGAAACTCGGCTGGCATTTCCTCGATAGCGGCGCCCTGTACCGGGGTCTGGGGTTTGCCGTCTGGCGCATGGGGATCGACCCCGCAGACAAGGCTGCCTTGGTGCGAGTGGCGGGAGACCTCGACATTCGTTTTGTGTTGAAAAAGGACGGGTCGTCCGTGGCCGTGATGCTCAATGGTGAGGACGTGGGCGATGAGTTGCGTACGGAGGAGGGCGGCCGTCGCGCCTCGCAATTGGCGGCGATCCCGGAAGTTCGACAGGCTTTGCTACAAAAACAACATGATTTCCGCCAGCCGCCGGGCCTGGTCGCCGATGGCCGGGACATGGGCACCACGGTCTTTCCCGACGCCATACTTAAGATATATCTGACGGCTACCCCCGAAGTCCGCGCCCAGAGAAGGTATAAACAGTTGAAAGAAAAGGGCTTCGATGCTAACCTTCGCCAGCTTTTGGACGAGATCCGCGAGCGCGATACGCGCGATGCAGGCCGCAAGGCCTCTCCGCTTAAACCTGCTGAAGACGCGTGTATCCTGGACACCTCCTTGCTCGACATAACCGGGGTAGTTGAGCAGATTCATCGCCTGCTTCTTGAGCGGCGCTGATGGAGTCGTCGGTTTTTGCCGTGATGACAAAGGCTGCGGATCTCGAAATTTAACCACCATCCCGATATGGCTAAGATCTGAGGTTTGGCAGAGCGACGGTCCGTGCTGCCGCCAGTGGTTTTAGATTCAACCGAGAACTTATGACAGAGAGTTTTGCGCAACTATTTGAAGAGAGCCTGACAAAAATCCAGCTGCAACCCGGCAAGTTGATCACCGGCGAAGTAGTGTATATGGACGAAGAAGTCGTGGTAGTCCACGCTGGTTTGAAATCCGAAGGTGTTATTCCCCTCGCCGAATTCAAAGACGCGAATGGCGAAGTTTCCATCAAGGTCGGAGACATCATTGAGGTCGTCGTCGAAGCCATCGAAGATGGCATGGGCGAAACCCGCCTGTCACGCGAGAAGGCCTGCCGCGCCAAGGCCTGGGTCGACCTGGAGAAGGCATTCGAGGTTCAGTCCATCGTTACCGGTGTGATGACCGGCAAGGTGAAGGGCGGCTATACCGTCACGGTCAACACCGTTCGCGCATTCCTCCCGAGCTCGCTTGTTGATGTCCGTCCGGTTCGCGACCCCAGCTATCTCGAAGGCAAAGAACTCGAATTTAAAGTTATCAAGATCGACCAGAAACGCAACAACGTGGTCGTTTCCCGCCGTGCCGTGGTAGAGAAAGAAATCTCCGCCGAGCGCGAAGCACTGCTGTCCGGTCTCGAAGAAGGCCAGATCGTCAAGGGCGTGGTCAAGAACCTCACCGATTACGGCGCGTTTATCGACCTCGGTGGTATCGATGGTCTGTTGCACATTACCGACCTCGCGTGGAAGCGCGTCAAACATCCGTCCGAATTGCTCAAGATCGGCGACGAGATCGAAGCGAAAGTATTGCGCTATGACCGCGAACGCAACCGCGTCTCGCTCGGCATGAAGCAGCTTGGCGACGATCCGTGGGTGGATATCACCCGACGTTATCCGGAAGGCACGCGCCTCTTCGGCAAGGTGACCAACATTACCGATTACGGTTCATTCGTCGAGATCGAGCCGGGCGTTGAAGGCCTGGTGCACGTTTCCGAGATGGACTGGACCAACAAGAATGTGCATCCCACCAAGGTGGTGCAGCTGGGCGATGAAGTTGAGGTCATGATTCTCGACATCGATACCGAGCGCCGCCGCATTTCACTTGGCATGAAGCAGTGCAAGCCGAACCCGTGGGAAGAATTTGCCGCCAATCATCAGAAAGGCGAGCATGTCAAAGGCAAGATCAAGTCGATCACCGATTTCGGTGTTTTCGTTGGCCTCGAAGGTGGTATCGATGGCTTGATTCACCTGTCCGATCTCACCTGGTCGCGTCCCGGCGAAGAAGCCGTGCACGATTTCAAGAAAGGTGACGAAGTCGAGGCGATTATCCTGGCGGTTGATCCTGAGCGCGAGCGCATCTCGCTGGGCATCAAGCAGCTGGAAACTGACCCCTTCTCCGGTTTTGTGGCGCAGTACGGCAAGGGTTCCATCGTCAAAGGCACGGTGGCGAGCGTCGATGCCAAGGGTGCTGTCATCAAGCTGGCGGAAGGTGTCGAAGGTTTCCTGCGTGTATCTGAAATATCGCGCGAGCGCGTCGAGGATGCCCGTACGTTGCTGAAGGACGGCGATGAGGTCGAGGCGAAAATCACCGCCATAGACCGTAAAAACCACAAGCTCACGCTCTCGGTCAAGTCCAAGGACATGGAAGAGGAGAACGAGGCGGTACAGGAATATGGCCGCAAGAGCGCCGGTGGGACCACCTCTTTGGGCGATAAACTCAAGGAAAAGCTCGGCAGTCAGGACAATTCCGAGGCATGAGCCGGGGCGCCAAAAATAATGGGCGCTACTACCTTGAAACTTCTCGACTTATTTTCTATATGTAGAGAATGAGTATGACGAAATCCGAACTTATCAGCCTGCTGGCGGCGAAACAGCCGCAGCTGGATTACCGGGACGTCGAACTGGCGGTGAAGGAACTGCTGGAACAGATGTCCTCTGCCTTGGCGACGGGAGACCGTATCGAGGTGCGTGGGTTTGGAAGTTTTTCGTTACATTACCGCCCGCCGCGTACCGGCCGCAACCCGAAGACTGGCGCGGCGGTGCAGGTGCCGGACAAGTTTGTGCCCCACTTTAAACCCGGCAAGGAACTCAGGGAGCGCGTCAATAATAGCGGGGCGGAGTAATCTCCCGGTTTTGTGAATCAGATGTGGTGTGAAACGGCATGTGGGCGACCAATGCCGTTTTTTTTATGGCCGAAAACCGGATAAAAATAAAATATTATGGTTAGATATCTCCCCGCACGCATCTGATTTTCAGGAGGCCCCATGAAGCGGATCTTGTATATCATACTAATTGTTCTCACCCTGACCGTTGGCATTACCTTCGCCATTCAAAACAGGCAGGCGATTGAGGTCAGCTATTATTTCGGGCTCAAATGGAGCGGTCCACTT
>CAYIQV010000043.1:1043-10088 GCA_964365635.1 uncultured Acidiferrobacteraceae bacterium | reverse complement strand
AGTGAACAGCGGATTTATGATTCTAAACGCGATGTCTGGCTGGAAACACAAGGATTCCGTATATTGCGGTTCTGGAATAACCAGGTTCTTTCCGAGATTGATGCTGTGAAGGAAGTTATATACAAAGCCTTGCAACCCCCTCCCCATCCCTCCCCCGTAAAGGGGTGGGGGAGTAAAGTCATTGCCCCATGCAGGTTTATCTAGCCAACCCCCGCGGTTTCTGCGCCGGTGTCGATCGCGCCATCGAGATCGTTGAACGCGCCATCGAGTTGTTCGGTGCGCCGATCTACGTGCGCCACGATGTGGTGCACAACCGGTTTGTCGTGGAAGATTTGCGCACCAAGGGTGCGGTATTTGTCGATGAGCTCGATCAGGTTCCCGCGGGCGCCACGGTGATTTTCAGCGCGCATGGCGTTTCCCGTGCCGTGCAGCAGGCGGCCGAACAGCGCGGCCTGCGCGTATTCGATGCCACCTGTCCGCTGGTGACCAAGGTGCACATGGAGGTCGTGCGCCACCGCCACAACAGTACCGAATGCATCCTGATCGGCCACGCCGGTCATCCGGAGGTGGAAGGCACCATGGGCCAGGCGGAGGTGGGCATGCATCTGATCGAATCGGTGGAAGATGTCGCCCGGCTGAATGTTCGGGATGCGTCGAATCTCGCGTATGTGACCCAGACCACGTTGTCCATGGACGACACGACCAGGATCGTCACCGCGCTGCGCGCGCGCTTTCCGGATATCCGTGGACCGAAGAAAGACGATATCTGTTATGCCACGCAAAATCGCCAGGACGCGGTGAAGGCGCTGGCGAAAACGGTTGATGTCATGCTGGTGGTCGGTTCGGCCAACAGTTCAAATTCCAATCGCCTGCGCGAAGTGGCTGAAGGGCAGGGCGTGAATGCATACATGATCGACGGACCGGACGATATTCAGCGCCAGTGGCTCATGCAGGCACAAAGGGTGGGGTTGACGGCCGGCGCGTCGGCGCCCGAACTCCTGGTGCAGCGTGTTGTGGAACGGTTGCGTGCGTGGGGGGCGGAACTGGTACAGGAGAGCAACGGCAAGGAGGAAGGCGTCACATTCCCCCTGCCCAAACAGCTACGCGGTGGTCAGTAGCGTTTCAGGAATTCGCGATTACCCAAGTAGGGTTATTTGTCTGTCCACCTGGCCGTATAAGTGCTGTTATTGCTTTTGTCCCACGTCTTTACTCCCGTGGAGGTAATTCTGAAGTTACCATCCGCCAGTTGCAGGCCAGTGCCCCCTTGGGCCGTTGTGGCTGGAGTGGCCTGGAGGATGAAACACGACGTAATGGGGCAAGCGACGGTGGGCGCAACCAGCGAGACGGTGTAATGCAGTCCCGGCGACAGTATGGTTGCGACGGTGCTGTTATTCATGGCCAGGATGCCATCGTTAAAGCCATTTCCCGTGGTACCGCAGAGACGGGATGTATTAAGGCCTTGCAGTTGTTGCGCATAGTGGCTGCAGTCGGAATAAAACTTCTCCTGCAAACTGGCCGCATTCGACAGGCCGATTTGCGCATCTGAACGCCGTGTCTGCCTCATATACGTGGTATAGCTGGGATAGGCGATACTGGCGAGGACTCCGATGATGACTACGACGATCATCAACTCGACCAGGGTAAAACCATAAGATCTTTTTGTACAGTTCATCCGTATGTACTCCTCGAAATAAATTCACCATCTGTTGCCTGTCCCGGCGAAGATGGTGGGTATGGCTACTTCAATTCTGGACTGTTCATCCGGTAGCAGGCTGGTATGGCATGCGCCGTAGTTAAGTCCAATGTTTTCGCAGACATTCCGTCACCGGCTGTATCAGGCGCAGGTCCAATGCACGATTACGCTTGCTCATCTGAATCATCCTCCCGCCCGTGCGCACAGGCGGGAGGAGGCTGGGCCTGGTGTCGTTTACCGATCGTACCAAAAGGTCGGGTAACGCGGGAGCGTGCTGTCAACCTTAGGTGTCTTGGCGCCGCCGCTGGTACCCACGAGGGCGGTAACGCCACCCTCACGGATGACAATGACGATCTCCGACGGGATACCGCCGCCCACGCTTATGGAACGCTCGATGCTCCCGTTGTTATCAAGGTCGCTAATGGCCGTGCCATTGAGATAGTTCATTGCATACAAGTAGCCGGTGCCTTCCGCCGCAGTGTCACATGCGCTGACGGCAGTGGTGACGGGCGAATAGGTAGTGGCGTACAGTATTCCGCCGAACACTGTGGTCTTCGCCAGACCTTTTTCGCCGAACCAGTATGGACTGGTTGAGGTCTTCAGGTCGATGTACCAGCCCTTGGCGGCCTGAATGGCGCTAAGCGCCGCCGCATAACCCGCACCGGCTGTATCCTGAAGCGCGTTGCCCGTGGCATCGTACAAGTTGCTGTCAGCCAAGGCAGCTGGCACGCTCGCCGGAGCGCCGGTGTGGGTATTCACGTCGCGGAAGGCATAGATACGGTTGTGTACCGGGTCCACGGAGAGTGCACCCGTGATCTTGTCCAGCGGGTCCTCACGGTCGCCGCTTTCGATGGAGACCAGGTCATAGTCAGGGGTGCTTGAGAAAGTGGGATCCCTGACCTGGGCCACGTCCGGCGCGTAGAAAAACTTGCGCCTTTCATATTTGGCTGTGATGGAACAGTGGTTGCTGCGGATGCCGCCGGTACAACCGACATCGGCGAATACATAGCCCGAGCTTCCGCCGTTCTTGGCCGTGGCGTCCGCGCCGGCCGGGTTGATCTGGCTACCCAGATCGATGCGGAATATTTGCCCGCGCGTGTCGGCGGCGTACAGGCGGTCGACAGCGCCGTCGCCATCCGTGTCCACGGCTGAAATGTCTGCCGGGATGCTGTAATTCATCGCCGCCAGTTCCTTGGCCGCACCGGACCCGGTGTTGCCCGCAGACCAGACGAGTGAACCCGTGAGCGGATCGACGATGTAAATGGCATTGCCGAGGGTGTCGGCGCCGCTTGGCATCACATCGTCCTGTGCCGGGTCGAAACCGCCCCCGAAGATCAGGACATCCTTCAGGACGGAATCTCCAGCGGTGGCGCCCTTCACCCGTATCTTGGCGAGCACGGGCTTGGACCAGGTTTGACCCAAGGCGGAGAAGTCGCCGATTCCGCCACGGATGCGCCACAGGTATTTGGGGGCCACGTCGGTGGTCAACGCCGGGTCGGTTAACGTGCCGGCAGGCGTCAGGTCAAACGCGTAAATATTCCTGCCGCCGCGGCGTTCCCCGATATACAGATAGACTTTGTCGTATTGGGGTGAGGCCGGTTCGATCTTGCCATTCCTGTTATTGTCGATGGTCCAGACTGTCGGCGAGCCGTCGAGCCCCCCAGCGTGAGTACCATTGGCGTTATCCCTGAGCGTATCTTGTGCTGCCAGGAAATCCGGGATGTAGACCGCCCACTGTTCAATGCCATTATCGGAATTTGTCATGCGCAAGGCACCATCGTTGGTCCCGACCAGGATCTTTGTTATGGGCACATTGGATGCGCTGTAGCCATAGGTCACCGTCACGGGCCGGCTGTGGAGCGCGTCGGCAAATGCCCAGCGGTTCCCCGATGCAACAATCGTACCGGTGGGGATGGTCTCGGGCTGAACGTTTTTGCCGAGCATCCAGTCAATAATATTTTGCTGCGTGGTGGCAGTCATGGCGGCATTGCCAAGCATGGTCGGTGTCACGTTGGTGATGTTGACCTCATGAACACCGCCTGCCACCGACAGATCCACCGAGGGCGTGGGCAGATCAGACGCCCCGGTATAGGTGTAGACGTGGCGCGATGTGTAAACCGGAATATTCTCGCCGGCCCCGCCAATTTTCACTTCCGGTCCGTCTGCGGTCGAACTCCAGTAACTCTGTGCGGTGGAAATGATTTTTGAGGTCGAGCCGGAGATGGCCGGAACTTTGTTGCTGTCGATAATTTCTCCGTAGGTGCAAGTGGGAGGACCGACAGGGTCGGTGCAAAGTTTGAATTTCTTGATGTTGCCCGCCCAGGCGACGGTCGTGTCGGGGGTGAACAGGCTGAAATAGACGTCGTCACTGTTGAAAAGCTTGTTAAAGGCATTCACCGAGAGCGACGGCGACACGAACGACGTCGGCAGTTTCAACGCCGTGTTGATGATGTCTTCAAACACTGTCGTCAGCTCGGAAGCGGTGCTGGCGGTATGGGAAGTGCCGCCGCCCGCGGTGGCCAGGCTCTGCAGATATGCGAAATCACCGTCGTTATTAAATCCGACCGTGTGTACCACGATGTTCTGTTTGTCGGCCAGACCTGACAAGTCCGTTCCATAGTAGTACGCGGCCACCTCTTTCGAGCATTTGGCGTAGGAGGGCGTGGTAGCAGCGCAGGTTTTCCCGATCATCGTCTCGATGAGCGCCACCGAATTGTTGACCGTGGGATCACCGTCGGTCAGCAGCACAATATGATTGGTCTGGCAACCGGCGGTAAACGGGCTGATGTAAGCGGGAGTGCCTTGTATTTCCTCGGTCTCGCACGCGGTGACATTGAGATCGGTGCTTGTGCAGCCCTCCGCCCGGTAGACGCCGCTGGCACCGGTATAGGAGGCCGGGATGCTGATACGCGTGTAGCGCGCATCGGTACCCGATTGATCGCCGCGCTTGAGGCCGTAGTGCACATTCTGACCGCGGAAATAAAGCCCGGCTTCGTACAGGGAGTCCACGATGGGCGTGGCGCCGGATGCCAGCATTTCGCTGACAATGTTCTTGAGGCGTTCGCGCACCAGTATGTTGTTGGCCGATGCAGCGGTGGCGTTCGTTTGGTACGTCACGCGAAGTACCGCCGCCTTGGTTGGGGTATCATCGTAGGAAAAGGCGTTTCGTGTCCCGGAACCGGTAAGGATAAAGGCCATATTGTTGCCACTGGCCCACCCGGCACGGTTGACGATCTCTTGGACGACAGTCTTTATCTCAGGTGTCGTGAGCTTGGAGTTCACGGCTGGGTTCGGCAGCGACGGCCAGGATACCGACGCGGTCGTTTTAGTGCGGCCTGAAATATCGTAGTTAGAGCTGCCGAACTGGGACGCACTGTTTGTGTTTTGCCCATAGACTGTCAAAGAAGTCGCGGTGGCGTCCTGAGTCTTGATGGTAAATTCAATGGAGGCGCTCGAGATGGTGGCCCCTTGCGGGATTGCCAGATTCTGGAAGCGCACGCCCACCGTCTGGTCATTACCGGAACTTCTAATCAATTGCAGTGTGCTGCTCGTTCGCGACATGTTGCCGTTGCTGACTCGTTGCTCGGCATCGTCGTTGCTGGCCACGACCTGCGCCTGGAGGGTCGTTCTGGTGCAGCCGGAACCCACCGGAATGGTGGTCGGGTCATAGGACACGATCAGCACCGGGGCGCCATTGGGGTTGCCTTCGTAGGAATCGGCAATACGCCGGCTGAGTGTGGTCCCGGTAATGGTAAACACCATGGAATTGCCGCCGCACCAGGTGGTGCCGGATCCGGTGATCTCATTCACAATGTTTTTAAGGTCAGGGGTGAGATCGGTAATGCCCACCGTGGTCCAAAGCGGCACACTGGCCCACGCCACCGAGGCCGCTGTGGGGGCGCGGGTGGAAATGTTGCTGGCGGCCGTGGTAAAAGTCGCGGCATCAGGGCTGAGTTCGCCGCGAATGACAAGATCGGTTGCGCCCACGGGTGCCGTACTCTGAGCCGTAAATTTAATCACGGCGCTGGTGACGGTAGCGCCCCGTGGAATATTTACGTTCTGGAAGCGAAGGCCCACGACCTGGTCAGCAGCACCGTCGTTGATCAGGTCCAGCGAGGTGCTGGTGGTGGTCACAGTGCCGGTGGCCGTGTTCTGCTCGGCGTCGTCGCTACCCTGCGAAATGGAGGACTGGACCGTGGCGACAGTGGTTCCTTCGATGTCCGATGCCATGGCATTCAGGTTGGCGACGGGATACAGCACCGGGCCGGCATTCGTCCCGGAAAAGCGCATCAAGCCCATGTTCACGTTACTGGTGTTGTCAAGGATTGTAATAAGCGCATCCTTCATGTTGTTGAGACGAGTTTTGCCGGTGCCGCTGACGATGGTGTTCATACTGCCGGAGGTATCCAGGATCAGCATGATATTTGGGTGGACGGTGCTGGTGACGGCATTCGGGTTGCTGAAGTAGATATCCGTATCCTCGGCCTTGACCGGGACGGTACTTGCCAGGCCGACCATCGCGGCCACGAGCAGGCCAGAAATAATAGTGCGATTCAGTTTGGTGTGAATATTCTTCATGGCGATCACCTGTTTACTTGGATTTACCTACGATTTGAACGACGCCCCGGTGGATGGTGGCCTTGGCGCCAGCCAGACCGGTAGCGGTGCTTGTTTGGTCAAAATTGGCCCCGTCGTAGTCGATGGAACTGTAACCCGAGCCGCGCTTGGGTGGCGACATCTGGAGATACTGGGTAGCCACCGTGGTTGATCCTCCGTTGTAGGAGTAATTGTTCGACGTTGCTGTATCGAGATCGAATGCGCCCGCCGTGCCGAGCGATTTCTGCAGACCGGACTCGGCAATCTCAAAGACACGCGTGGATTCCTGGACATTGGCCGACATTTTCTCCTGCAGCGACGATGTGCGCATGGCGGTGATGCCGAGAATAGTGAGAATGAGCAGAATCACGAGGCTCATGATGAGTGCGACGCCCCGCTGATATGCCGGAACACCGGTTGTTCCAATTCCCTGGTCGTTTTTTGTGTCGACCCGACACTTGGAAAGTTTGAGCCGCACGGTGGTCATAACATGTTTCTCAACTGGACCGTGGCCTGGAATACACGGCGTTTGTACCGGTCATTCTGCGCGGGGAGGTCAGTGGAACCGTCGCCATCGACATCATAGACGCGGTTATCGAGCACGGTATCCTTGTCATCCAGGGTTCTGGCGATAATGCCGATACGAACAGTGACGACCGCATTCCAGCCATATGTCGCATTGGTCGCACTCACGCTCGCCGCTTTGACGTATTTATTGGGCACTCCATCGAGCGGGTTATCAGTGTCGACGCCATACAGGATTTGTAACTGTTCTATCCCCTGGACCATTTCCTGCGGCGTGCCGCCATTGTCGTCGCTATACAACGAAGGAATCAGGCCGTTGTCTCTGATGTAATAGCGCCGAGTGATGAATTTCGTGACGCTTGCCGGGCTGTCATATGCCTTTGAAAGCGTGGCCACCAGATTACCAGGGTCAGGCGGATTCCCGGTGGCATGACTGAGCGTAGTGCCGGTTTTTCCGCTGACTTGCATCAGATCGGCCCGGGCGCAGTCCGCTACCATGACGGTATCTCCGATGCTGAAGTTGGCGGTAGAACCGACGGTAAGTACGGCGCTTTCATTCGCCATGCGTGTGGTCAGAGCAGCCGAGGCAGCCGGGTCTGCCATGCGGATGAGGATTGCATCGGTTCCGGCATGGATACTCGTAGGAACACTACTGATGCCCGAGGGAAGCCAATTCCCGGTGGCATTCTCCAGCCCCTCAACGGCGGATTGGTTGACGGTATAGGCCAGCGCCGTACTGTTGACGGCGGAAAAAACATTTTCGTTGGTGACGTCGTCGAGACAGCCATAATATCCGGCCAGACGCAGATCGCTCATGATGAAGTGCATGGCGAAGCGCGCATTTTCCTGTAACCGCGAGAGCTGGTCTTGCGAGGTGTAGGTTCGCTTGCTACTGACGAACAGTGTGGACACCGCGGCCATGATAACGAGCCCGATCGTCAAGGCCACCATCAGTTCCACCAGAGTGAAGCCTTGGAAGGTTCTGGGTTTATAGCGCTGTAGTTTCATAACTGCACCACCCATTGCTGCTGCTTACCCAGGTCATGCTCTTTCCATCGGATCGTGATCGTTACCGTGTTGAAGGTGGCTGAGGTCGGGGTAGAGTCACGTACAATAGTTGCCCGTTTTCCTGTGACCGTGGATTCCGGAAGCAGCGATTCCATGCGTGCGTACCATTGCCCAAGATCGTATTTGGCGACATCACCAGGAATACAGTTACTTGTGCCACAGGCGGCCGTATCCGCCTTGGCAGTGGCGGCGGCGGCATCAGTCGCAACATCATAATTTCCAGCGTTCAGTCCGATAGAATTGGCCCGCATCCGATCGATGATGTCGTAAGCCAGCAAGGTTGCTTGCGTGCGGGTGTAGGAGTCAGTGTTGTACTGGAGCGACGTGGTCTGCAGCGCAGCCAGTCCAAGGAGTCCTATCGACAACACCAGCAAGGCGACCATTACTTCGACAAGCGAAAAGCCGCTTGATTTTGCCTGAGTCAGTGAGATGGTTTTGTTCATGTCTATTACAAGCATGTGCCTTCGATAACCGATGGGGTCCCGGTGAAGGAAATGCTCAATATTCTGGACAAGTGAGCTTTTGGATCGCACAGGGTGTAGGTATCAGTAACACCGGTCAGGACAATTCCTGTCTTGTTGTAGAGGATCTGCGAGAACCCACCCGCGGACACAAGCGTATTACTGCTGCCACCGCCGCCGGGGAGACTTTCATGGGCACTGACAACGATGTCATTGGCGGACCACCCACCGGAGTTGTCTGTATCAACGAACACCATCCAGCCATTTGCCCAATTCCCTGCCACACAGCCAGTGCCGGTGTTAGAGGTGCATACCCCAGCGATGCGATTGTGTTTGATGGCTGCTACACGGGCTGTACTAAGATCAGCGCTGAAATCATTTATTTGGGCCGTCAGTCGATTGCGGGCCAGGAATCCTGAGAAATTAGGCACGGCAATTGCCAGTAGAATTCCGGCGACGGTTAAGGTGATGATCAATTCAATCAGTGAAAAACCGCTATTCCTGACTAACGGTGTCTTATAGCTGATGGACGGTACGATGACTGAGGATTTATGACCGATAAACGGTATGAAAGGGCAGACAAAAGGAGACCCATGTTTTCGCGAGAACCCAGTTATCCGAAGCCTATGCAACATGTTAATTCGAAATCTCCGCTGAAATTAAGGCTGAAGTAGTAACTATCTCGTAGCCCATAAACACTCA
>CAYIQV010000043.1:0-1033 GCA_964365635.1 uncultured Acidiferrobacteraceae bacterium | reverse complement strand
ACTATCCCATGGCCCATCAGTATTTAGTCTAATGCCGAATCGGACATCCGCAATGTTCGGATTTGGTTGTTATGTATGAATTTCCGAGACAGATTATTTCAATTATTTAATTGTGGGTATGATAGTCGGTTAATAATGGCAGATGGGCGGTAGGTTGGCGGCATGGGCAGTGTTACCTAAAATGCACTGACTTATTGCTTAAGGTATTCTGGCGATACTGAATATTCGACAGAGTTTGTTATCTAATTTATAATCATTCTAAATGCAACAGCATACTAATAATTACCCCGAAACAGACGTGGCGAGTCTTCTGCGGCAGCATGGTATCCAGCCGACGGCCCAACGCACACAAATTACGCGTTTGTTACGGGAGCGTTGCACCCATCTTTCCGCTGAGGATGTCTTCAAGCTGGTCAACGCCGAGCAACAGCAGGTGTCCAAGGCCACGGTTTACAACACCCTCGGCCTGTTGGCGGAAAAGGGGGTCATCCGGGAAGTGCTCGCCGATCCGACGCGTATTTTTTACGATCCGAATACCGCGCCACACCACCACTTTTTTGATGTCACCACGGGCGAATTGAAAGACATCGATGCCGATCAGATCCAGGTGATGGGCCTGCCACCGTTGCCAGCAGGCACGCAACTGGAAGGCGTGGATGTCATTGTGCGCCTGCGTCAGGCGAAGTAAGCGTTCGCACGGCTCAACCGTCCCCGCTGTCTTGGTCACAACCGGAAATCGGCTTATACTCCCCGCCCGTGCAGTTTCCCCCAGGCCGGTGTAGCTCAGTTGGTAGAGCAACTGATTCGTAATCAGTAGGTCAGGTGTTCGATTCACCTCACCGGCACCACCCAAAGCGATTCGACAGCAAAAAGCCCGCTCAAGGCGGGCTTTTTGCTGTTCACGTCGCAGGTGCGGCGACCATGGATTCTGGATATCAGTTTTCTTCGCCCAGGGTGCGCCAGAAGGTATATGCAGCCGGGCCGGCTACCAGCGCCCGGAAAGATTTTTTGAAGCTGCCGGTCGGGACAGAGA
>CAYIQV010000042.1:0-10110 GCA_964365635.1 uncultured Acidiferrobacteraceae bacterium | reverse complement strand
GTCAGCCACGATCGCGAATTTGTTTCCTCGCTGGCCACGCGCATCATCGAGATGACCCCGAAGGGCGTCGCCAACTTCGGCGGCACTTATGAAGACTATCTGCGCAGCCAAATCGTGGAACCACGCCCGGCCCAGGGGCGGGTCAAGACGGCGCGGTAATACCAGACCTCCCTAGTCGGGAAGAAAGGGGCAAGGCTGGAAATCCACGTAGCTTGGCATGCGTTTTTTGCATGACTAGGGTATGACAAGCCGGACAGGGACTCGGCCGCCCCGATGTGACCCTCCCCTGTAAGGACATTACCGAGCGTGCGGGGGAGAGGGATGGTGTGTCTCCATGCCAGCACCGTCTGTCGCGTAGACGTCGAAAAAATCAGTAACGCTGGTTTAAATCAATTCTAAAACAGGTTACCCATTTCCAGACGCCCTTGAATAACGTCGTGTTCTGACTGGTGTTATTCAGCGTATTTTTGTTTCAGGGAACTGATGGATTAGAGGTTCCTTATATAAAAAGAATTAGTTGGCTGAACCCTTGGATCGGCCTTGACAGCGGTGTGGTCTGAATCAGGCTAAAAAAGCCGCATATGTTTTGGCGAAGATTAATAAAAACATCCAGTTAGTTTACAGAACTACAACCTACCTTAGATTTCACTCAGCGCAAACTTCACGCGCAGCGCATTTTTCCAGATGTCTACACTTAATTAGGGTAGAAAAAACAGCTTAAGAAGCAGCTCCGAAGTTTTCACCGTAACCAGAAAGTCACATTCAAGCATTATTATCTGGAACAACCGGGCCCCATGGATTTTTTAATTTATGCCGTAGAAATCAAGAAGGAACTATTGAAATAGGGGCACATTACTACCATAAATACTCGTTGCGAATGGAGACGACCAACATGGAACACAGGTGGAACGCTCGCAAGCAGATCGATACCAAGGTAGTTCTGCATTCTCAAAGGCATGGTCTGGTTCAGGCCACGGCCTGCGATGTCAGTCATGGAGGCATGTGCCTCGAGACGAAATGGCCCGCCTTGAACCCGGATTGCATGGTGCGCGTGATCTTCACCGTGCGCCATGACATGGCGGTTTCATTCAAGTCCATTGATGCGCTGGTGGTGCATACGGATGGACCGCGCTGTGGTCTCATGTTTTCTGACTACGACCAGGACGTCACCACTTTTCTCGATACCCTCCTGGACACGAACTCCATGCCGGCGGATCCACCGCCGGATCCGTTGGCTGTGAGCGCGTAACAGCAGGTTTTAGTTCAAATCGAGGGCCAAGGTCGCACCGCTGATCTTGGCCCTCGTTGCATTCCCTGCCACACAATATATCCGTGCCAGCTCTCAGGAAAACCCATGGGTTGGATACGGCTTTCTCCCCTGGATTCCAGCAGGGTCAGTATTCAACTTTTCCCAACCCCTTTCTGGAGAATTCGCCGATTGTCCCCGGTCGGTGACCATGCATCGGCCACATCTTGAGGTATTGGCGTAACCGGCCAAGACTCTGGTCCTGAGGGATGAGTCTGCGGGTAGAAGGGAATGACAGGCCAGGATGGCCTCTCCCGTGGATGGATTCTTCTTGAGGAGGTTGATTGCGCATGCTGAAACTTTGGCTCTGGTTAGGAACGCCGTCGATGATCACGTATCTGGCGTCGGCTTATTCTCAATTCCTGGAAAACATCCTTTTTATATTTGTGCTGTCGGTAGCGGCCATGCTGGTGGCTATCCTGCCGCAGATCGGTGAAAAGGCCAGACACTGAGATTGTCGGATGCAACACGGGAACGCGGGTGGCCTGTGCCACCCGCGTTTTTTTTGACCTACAGGGATGTAGTAACCCCCTCCGCCCCCTCCGGGGAGGCACACAACGCACGAGGAGGTGAATATCGCACTGCCGCGAAAGCGTATGGATACGCGTAACGGCTGCCTTTTTCGCCTGTGGCTGGCAATTTCCGCCCTCTGACGGTAAATTGATCGGCCAATTCCGCTGATTTTCACCATGTCCCGCAAGCTGCACATCAAGACCTTTGGCTGTCAGATGAACGAGTACGACTCCGCACGCATGGCGGACGTGCTGGCGGCGAGCCATGGCCTGGAAACCACCGACGATCCCGCCCAGGCGGATGTACTGCTCCTTAATACTTGCTCCATCCGTGAGAAGGCCCAGGAAAAGGTGTTCTCGCAGCTCGGCCTGTGGCGTGAGCTGAAACAAAACCGTCCCGGCCTCGTCATTGGCGTGGGCGGTTGTGTGGCGAGTCAGGAGGGCAAGGCCATCCTCCGGCGTGCGCCCTACGTGGACATGGTCTTCGGGCCGCAGACGCTGCATCGCCTGCCGCAGATGCTGGATAGCGTGCGGGGCGGACAGCGGCATGCGGTGGACATTTCTTTTCCCGAAATCGAAAAGTTTGACCTCCTGCCGGAGCCGCGCGTGGACGGCGTGCGCGCGTCGGTGTCGGTCATGGAAGGCTGCAGCAAGTACTGCACCTATTGCGTCGTGCCGTACACGCGCGGCGAGGAGTTCAGCCGGCCGTTCGATGACGTGCTCGCCGAAGTTGCGCACCTGGCTTCCCGAGGCGTGCGCGAGGTGATCCTGCTCGGACAGAACGTCAATGCCTACCACGGCCTTATGCACGGCGACGCACAGGGAAGTGCTAGTGTCGCGGGAGCCCCCTCCGGGGAGGCACACACCGCACGCAGGATGCCGGGAGCGACCGGCGAATATGCCGATCTCGCCTTGCTCATCCGCTATATCGCCGAGATCGACGGCATCGGCCGTATTCGTTTCACCACCTCGCACCCGCAAGTGTTCAACGATCGCCTGATTGCCGCCTATGCTGAGGTGCCGAAGCTTGCCAATCACTTGCACTTGCCGGTGCAGAGTGGCAGCGACCGCATCCTCGCACTCATGAAACGCGGGCACACGGTGCTGGAATACAAATCCAGGATCCGGCGCCTGCGCGAAATCCGGCCGGACATCAGTGTGACCACGGATTTTATCGTTGGTTTTCCGGGCGAGACCGAGGCTGATTTTGCGGCCACGATGAATCTTGTGGAAGAAATCGGATTCGATACGTCGTTCAATTTTCTGTACAGCGCGCGCCCCGGCACCCCGGCCGCGGAGCTGGCCGACGACACAGCACCGGAAATCAAGGAGGCGCGGCTTACGCGCCTGCTGAAACGCAACGTCGAGATGGCCGCGGCGATCAGCCGGGGCATGGTCGGCACCGTCCAGCGCATTCTGGTCGAGGGGCCGTCACGCAAGTCGGCGGATCAGATGTGCGGCCGGACAGAGAACAACCGGGTAGTCAATTTCGATGTACCGGGAAGTGCGTCCGACCCGTCTCTCACCGGGCAGTTTGTCGATGTCGAAATCACGGAAGCCCTGACCAATTCCCTGCGCGGACAGCTGCTTTCCGAGCCTGTGGCGCGACGCGCTTGATTCCCATCCCGGTTTTGCGTCTAAACTATTAATATATCGATATCTGCCAAGGCCTGACCCAGCTACTTGAAACCCAAACCCAAGCATATTGAATTCAGCCTGACCCCTGCCGATAACCGCCGGCTCGCCAGCCTGTGCGGAGGCCACGACGAACACATCAAGCAGATCGAGGAATACCTGGGCGTGGAAATCGCCAACCGCGGAAATATCTTCCGTGTCACTGGTTTGCCGGAGGAAAGCCGCGTCGCCTCGGAGTTGCTGAAAGAACTCTACGACGTGACGGAAGGCCGTGCGGAACTGACGCTGGCCGGTGTGCACGGTGCCTTGCAAAGGCTGGCCCTGCGTGTGCCGGAGGGCGAAGACGACCGCGAAACCACGCTGCGCACGCCCAAACGTATTGTGCGCGGACGCAGTCCACGCCAACGCGAGTATGTGCGCAACATCCTCACGCACGACATCAATTTCGGCATCGGTCCCGCCGGTACCGGCAAGACCTATCTCGCGGTGGCCTGCGCCGTCGAGGCGCTGGAAAGCAATCGCGTGCAGCGCATCCTGCTGGTGCGCCCCGTGGTGGAAGCGGGCGAGCGTCTGGGTTTTCTGCCCGGTGCGCTGGAGCAGAAGATCGATCCGTATCTGCGTCCGCTCTACGATGCGCTGCACGAGATGCTCGGCTTCGAGAAGGTGGCGCGGCTGCTGGAGCGCAACATCATCGAACTGGCGCCGCTGGCGTACATGCGCGGCCGCACGCTCAACGAATCCTTCATCATTCTGGACGAGGCGCAGAACACAACCGTGGAGCAGATGAAGATGTTTCTCACGCGCATCGGCTTCGGCACCACGGCGGTGATCACCGGTGATATCACCCAGATCGACCTACGCCGGACGCAGATGTCCGGACTCAAGCAGGCGATGGAGGTTCTGCACCGCGTCGACGGCATTACCTTTACGCATTTTACGGCGCAAGATGTGGTGCGCCACGCCCTGGTGCAAAAGATCGTGGAAGCCTATCAGGCGCACGATGATGCCGCCGAAAGATCTCGCCCCAAAAAAGCAGAATGAGATTAACAGTGAGCGTGCAGTACGTGGCCGCCCGTGCCGGCTTGCCCGCCCAGCCCACCATTGCCAAGTGGGCCGGGGCGGCGCTGCGCGGTATCCGTAAAGAGCGCATCACGCTGAGCGTGCGTCTGGTTGGTACAAAAGAGAGCGCCAGGCTCAATCGGCGTTACCGCGCCAAGCCGGGGCCGACCAACGTGTTGTCCTTTCCGTTCGCGTGCCCACCGGGTGCGCACACGGATGTCCTTGGCGATCTCGTTATCTGCGCGCCCGTGGTTCGGCGCGAGGCCAGGCAGCAGGGCAAGGCGGAAAGGGCGCATTGGGCGCATATGGTGGTTCACGGTATACTGCACCTGCGCGGTCACGATCACAAAAACCGCAAGGATGCCGCGACCATGGAAACCCTGGAAATCCGCATTCTCAAAGGACTGGGCTTTTCCAACCCCTACGTTTCATGAACGACAAAGACGACAAGCCGGAAATTTCTGAAGAGTCCGTTGCCCAGCCGCGCTCGCTGCTGGATCGGCTGAGCCAGGCCCTGCTTGGGCAGCCGGCCACGCGTGACGACCTGATCGAAATCCTGCGCGATGCCGCCGACCGCGATCTGCTGGACCGCGACTCGCTCGACATGATCGAGGGCGTGTTCCAGGTATCCGAGATGAAGGTGCGCGACATCATGGTGCCGCGCGCCCAGATGGATGTCGTGGACAAGAACCAGACGCCGGAGGAATACCTGCCCATGGTGATCGAGTCCGGGCACTCGCGTTTTCCCATGGTCGACGGCGACAAGGACAAGGTCGTTGGTATCCTGCTGGCCAAGGATCTGTTGCGCTATTTTTACCTCGCCAAGAAAAAACGTTCCCAGTTCAATATCCATGACATGCTGCGCCCGGCGGTATTCGTGCCCGAGAGCAAGCGCCTGAACGTGTTGTTGCGCGAGTTCCGCGCGTCGCGCAATCACATGGCCATGGTCGTGGATGAATATGGCGGTGTCGCCGGCCTGGTGACCATCGAAGACGTGCTGGAACAAATCGTCGGCGAGATTGCGGATGAATACGATATTGACGAAGACACCATGATTCTTCCGCGTGACGGCGGCGAGTACGTGGTCAAGGCACTGGTGCCGCTGCCGGATTTCAACGAGCGTTTGAACGTGAACCTGCACCAGGACGAGATAGAGACCGTCGGCGGCCTGGTCATGAACCGCCTTGGCCATGTGCCGCGCCGCGGCGACAAGGTTGACATCGATGGGCTGCGATTCGAAGTACTGCGTGCCGACAGCCGCCGCGTTTATCTGCTGAAAGTCGCTCCGGTTGGACAGCCTGCCCGAAACAAGACGAAATAGTTTTTTCCGACTCCGCCTCGCTCCCGCCTGGGCCGACGCCGTGGCGGGTGTCGCGGGCGCACTGCTGCCGCTGGCATTCTCGCCATTCGATCTATTCCCGCTCGCGATTTTCGCGCCCGCGCTGCTGTTCCTGTTGTGGCGTGACATTTCTCCTGCCCGTGCCGCCCGGCGCGGATTCCTGTTCGGGATGGGCCTGTTCGGTGTCGGTGTGTCGTGGGTGTATGTCAGCCTGCATAACTTCGGCAACATGCCGGCGCCGCTCGCGGGTTTCGCGGTGCTGCTGTTCGTGGCCGGGCTTTCCATTTATCCGGCACTGCTTGGCTGGTTGCAGGCGCGTTTCTTTAATACTGACCTGACGCGGCACCGGCTGTTTGTGTTGCCGGCGCTGTGGGTGCTGTTCGAGTGGGTGCGTGGCTGGCTTCTCACCGGCTTTCCCTGGTTGCACCTCGGGTACAGCCAGGTAGCGAGCCCGCTCGCCGGTTATGCGTCCTGGCTCGGTGTCTATGGCGTCAGCCTGGCAGCGGCGTTGAGCGCGGGGGTTATTGCGCAATCGATGCACGAACCCGGCAAGGCATTGCGCCGTTATCTGCCGCTGTTGCTGCTGCTGTGGGCTGGTGGTTGGCTCGCCGGAAAAATGGAGTGGGTGCAGCCGGTGAATGGCCCGGTGCGCGTGTCGTTGATCCAGGGCAATGTCCCGCTCGAAATCAAATGGCAGCCCAAGGCGCGCCAATCGATCATGGAACGTTACGTGTCGATGAGCTCGCAGGCGCCAAGCTCGGATCTGATCGTGTGGCCGGAAGCGGCACTGCCGGTTTATCTGGATGAGATCGAGGTTGGCTATCTCGACAATCTGCGGCGTCTCAATCAGGCCGGCAAGGTGGACTTTGTGTTCGGTGTGGTCGACCGGGACCGGAACACCCGGGACTATTACAACAGCGTCGTCAGCATCAGTGCCCAGCCGGGCATCTATCGCAAGCGTCATCTCGTGCCGTTCGGCGAATATCCGCCGCTCGAGCCGCTGTTCAGCTGGCTCATGCGCAGCCTGCAAATTCCCATGTCGGATTTCAGCGCCGGACCCAAAAACCAGGCGCCCTTGTTCGCGGCCGGGCAGAAGATCGGCGTGTCCGTCTGTTATGAGGATGCCTTCGGCGAGGAAGTGATTGACGCGCTGCCGCAGGCGACGCTGCTCGTGAACGTGAGCGAGGATGCCTGGTTTGGCAATTCCCTTGCGCCCTATCAGCGCATCCAGATGGCGCGCATGCGCGCGCTGGAGACGGGCCGGCCCCTGCTGCGGGCGGCCAATACCGGGCCCTCTGTGGTGGTTGACCATCGCGGGACGATTTTGGCGCGCTCACCCGCGTTTCAGGCCGATGTCCTGTCCGCCACGGTCCAGCCGATGCAGGGGGCCACACCATATATACAGTTCGGCAACGTACCGGTCATATTGTTGTTGCTGGGTGGGTTGACTATGCTTATTCCCAGGGGAAGAAAGGTATCAATGGGACCCTAGCTACACTATCCACCACTAACTAATATGGGTATGCCAAACCGCGTGGAAGGAGTCCAGTCGGTCTCTGCCGTCGTCAGGCAGCGATGGGTGATTATCGGCCCGCTGCTAACGGCCGCGGCGATCATTGCCATCGAAGTGCTGTCCCGTATGGGGTACAAGGTGCCCAATCCCCCGGTCATCCTCATACTCCTCGTTGTCTTTTTCACTTTTACCGGCGGGCTGCTGGCCGGACTGATCGCTGCCGTTCTCGAGTTGACCTATGTTTCCTATTTTTTCTCCATTCCCGGTCAGCCATTTCACTACACCAGCGAAAATCTGGCGCGTGTTGTCGTCTTGGTCATTACCGTGCCAGCGATGGTGTTCATGGTCGGATATCTGCGGAGCCGCGCGGAACGCTTCGCCGAACTGGCGGCCAGGAATGCCTCTTTGGAAAAGGAGGCCAGTGAGCGTCAGCGCGCGATGGAGATCGTGCTGAAGGAAAAGGATTTCTCCGAGTCGGTTATCAACAGCCTGCCGGGCGTTTTTTATCTGTTCGACCACACCGGAAAATTCCTGCGCTGGAACCGGCATCTTGAATATGTCTCGGGATATTCCCCCGAGGAAATTTCCAGGATGCATCCCCTGGATCTCATCGCGGCAGAAGACAGGGAGCTTGTCGGGCGAAAAATACAGGAGGCCTTCACGAAAGGCATGGTAGACGTCGAGGCGTCCCTTGCCACCCGGGACGGGATGCGGATACCAAATTATTTCACGGGGGTACGCATTATCATCGACGAGGTACCCTGTCTGCTTGGCATGGGTGTTGATATTTCCGAACGCAAGCGCGCCGAAGACGAATCCCGTCTGATGCAGGTGATTACCCTGGCCATCAGCGAGTCCACTGACATTGACTCGGCGCTGGGTGTGGCGCTGACAAAGATTTGTGAAGCGACTGGCTGGGTTCTGGGCGAGGCCTGGGCGCCGGGCGCGGACGGCACACGGCTGGAAATCAGCCCGGCGTATTATTGCGGCGATCCGGTGCTGGAGAAGTTCAGGGCAATGAGCTTGGGTTACACGTTCACCCCCGGTGTCGGGTTGCCGGGGCGTGTCTGGCGTTCCAAACAGCCGGAGTGGATCAAGGACGTGACGCAGGCAGCGGATTTTCCGCGTGCGGCCATCGCCAGGGAAAGCGGACTCAAGTCGGCCATGGGAATCCCGGTGCTCGCGGGTGAGGAAGTGATCGTGGTACTCGTTTTCTTCGTGCCGGAGATGCGCAAAGAGGACGAAAAGCAGATTCAGCTCGTGTCCGCCGCCGCCGCGCAGCTGGGCGCCGTCCTGCAGCGCAAGCGTGCAGAAGAGGCGCTGCGTGTGAGCGAATCGCGTCTGCGCGCCATTGTCGATGCGGAGCCGGAATGCGTGAAGATCATGACGGCGGAGGGCGAACTTGTGCAAATGAATGCCGCCGGTCTGGCCATGCTGGAAGTGGACCGGCCCGAGCAGATTATTGGCAAATCGCTGGTGTCGTTTGTGGCGCCTGAATACCGGGAGGCCTTCCGTATCCTTACCGAGGACGTCCTGCAAGGCAAAAAGGCCAGACTTGAATTCGAGATCGTTGGGTTGAAAGGTGCCCGTCGCTGGCTGGATATGTACGCCGTACCATTGGCCAACGAAAAGGGAAGTGCCCCATTAATCCTGAGCATCACGCGCGATATCACCGAGCGCAAACAGAACGAAGGCCGGTTAAGCTATCTCGCGCATTACGACAGCCTGACCGATCTTCCCAACCGCGTGTTGCTGACGGAACGCATGAAGGAGGCCATGGCCGCGGCCAACCTCCGGGAGCGGTTGGTGGGCATTATTTTTCTTGATCTGGACCGCTTCAAGTACATCAACGACAGTCTTGGTCACGAAGAGGGGGATATGCTTCTGAAAGAAGTTGCCGTACGTGCATCCGGTGCCGTGCGCCGCGGCGACACTGTCGCGCGTTTGAGCGGCGATGAGTTCGCCTTCGTGCTCGCGGACATGGCTCATGTGGACGACGTTCACTTTGTCGCCCAGAAAATCCTGGATGTGTTCCGCCAGCCTTTTCGCATCGCGGGGCGTGAGTTGTTTGTTACGGCGAGTCTGGGTGTCACCCTGTATCCTTTCGACGATCGCGATGCCCAAGGATTACTGCGCAACGCCGATGTCGCCATGTACCATGCCAAGGCCTCTGGCAAGAATAACTACCAGTTTTATGCTGCGGAAATGACGGCCAAGGCCACGGAGTGGCTGTCGCTCGAGAACGATTTGCGCAATGCCCTTTCCGGGAATCAACTATCGCTGCACTACCAACCCATTGCCAACTGCCGCACGGGACGCATTCTCGGTATGGAGGCGTTGCTGCGTTGGAAGCACCCCGAGCGCGGGATGATTTCGCCGGCGCAGTTCATTCCATTGGCGGAAGAAACCGGCCTGATCGTCCCCATCGGCGAGTGGGTGTTGCGCACGGCCTGCGCCCAGTGCCGTATCTGGCAGCAGCAGGGATATGAATCGCTGTACGTGGCCGTAAACCTGTCGGCCCGGCAGTTTCAGCAGCGCAACCTGGCGGCATCCATTCAAGTGGTGCTGCGAGAGACTGGTCTCGATGCCGCTTATCTCGATCTGGAATTGACCGAGGGTTTGGTCATGCAGCAGGCCGGGACGTCTGCAATAATTCTGCGCGAACTCAAGGCGATGAATATCAGGATATCCATCGACGATTTCGGCACTGGCTATTCCAGTCTGAGCTATCTCAAACGTTTTCCGA
>CAYIQV010000041.1:0-10130 GCA_964365635.1 uncultured Acidiferrobacteraceae bacterium | reverse complement strand
ATGATCCCGCCCTCGCCCTTGTTGTTGGCGCGCATGATGAGCATGACGTACTTGAGCGTGACGACGATTATGAGCGACCAGAAAATGGTCGAGAGCCCGCCGAGGATATTGGCCGCCTCCAGCGCGATGCCGTGACTCGGGCCGAAGGTTTCCTTGACGGCGTAGAGCGGGCTGGTGCCGATGTCACCGTAAACGATGCCGAGGGCGAGCAGGGTGAGTCCGGCGGTGGAGGATTTCTTCAGATTCGCTTCGTTGTTGTTTTCCAATCCGAGTCTCCCGTGAGGGGCGAATGCGCGCGGACATTACTCTCTTGTCACCGGTCCCGCAACCGCGCAAGGGGCGTGCCGGGCCCGTTGGCAAGGTCGGCTGTGAGTTTTGCGGAAGCCAATATGCACAGCGGGTGCAAAACCACTGCGCCGGGAAGCACGAGTTGCGGACTTAACTAACTAAATGGTGGACGGAGGCTTGATGTGAGTCCGCTGGTTGCGCGGGACAGCGCATCGCTGTGGCTGGCGCCTTCTGGAAAACTTAATTTCTGGCCAGCTCGTCGCGCAGCCGGAAGGTGATCGGCACCTCGACCCAGGAGGCGATCGGAGTACCGCTGAGCGTGGCCGGTGCGAAGCGCCATTTTTTGACTGTCTCTACCGCCGCGCTGTCGAGCATGGTGTAGCCGCTGCTTTTTTTTGTTTCCACCGTCGCGCAGTGCCCGTCCTCCTGCACGCGTGCGCGCAGCAACACCTGCCCCTCGATGCCGCGTTTCCGGGCGGCAAGCGGGTAAGGCGGTTTCGGGTTATTGAGTGACGTGACGTTGTAGCGGGCCTCGACCAGCGGCTCTTCATTCGCCGTTGCCTGCTCTTCCTCCATCGCGGTATCGGTGTGGGTTGTTGGCGTCATGGCATCCCGTAGCGCAGGTTGTGCGGTCGGGTTAGCGGCGACATGCCGGGATTTGAACGCGAGGCGCGGCGCGGGTTCGTTCATGAACGAAACTTCGATGGGTTCAAACGCTCCCATCTGCGGCATGGTGGCGCGCAGTGGTCCAATCCACAGGATCACCGCGGCGTGCGCGACCAGCGACAGGCACACGGCAGCGAAAGTGGCCGGAGGCAGGTTCTGGATTTTCAGGGATAGCAGCATGGGTGCGCGTCTATCGTGTGAGCCAGAGTTCTATACGCGCGGGATCGAGCTTGCCGCTGGCGGCCTCGACGCTGTGATCGACACCATAGAAATAGGTGCGCGGCAGTTCTCCGTGCCATTTACGGTCGATTTCATAGCGCAGGCGCTCCGTGAAGTTGTCGGCAAACACCCATGACTCGGCCCGCCCGAGCCCGTGCCGTTGCAGCGCTGCTGTCAGCGCTTCGCTCTGTTCCGGCGAGTCGATGGAAACAAATATGATATCGAGGCCAGGATGTTTCTTGAGTAGCGCGCTGAACATCGCCAGCTCTTCCTGACAGTGCACGCAACTGAGCGACCACAGCGCCAGAATGAATGGTTTGCCCTGATGTGCCGCCAGAATTTGCTGCTGGCTGCCGGAGACAAAGGGCCGTGGCTGGTTGGCCGCCACGAGCGCGCCCGACGCCAGCAGCGACAGAGAGGCCAGGATCAGCATCAGCCGGCCCAATGAAGTTTTCATGGTGCCTCCGCCGGTTCGGTAATTTCAACCAGCCGGAAGCCTTCCTGCCCCGTGTTCCAGGAGAGGTAGACTTTGTTGCCGTCGCCGATCAGCAGCGGGTGATCCGAGGCGCTGGCCGTGGTGGCGATGGTTTGTGGCGCTGACCACGAAGCCCCGCGATTGCGCGATATCAGGGCGCGGATGGTCGCCTTGGCGCCATCAAATTCTTTCCAGACGAGATAAACCCGTTCGTTCAGACCCAGCACATACGGATGCGCGGCTTGAGCCTCCACGTTGCCGAAATGCATGGGCAGCGAAAAACTCTGGCCCTGGTCTTTCGAACGGCTGTAGAAAAGTCCGGGTTGCCGCGCGGCATCGGTAAACCAGGCGAAGTGATAAATCCCGTCGCTGCCGATGGCAAGAGCGGGACCGTGGTGCGGGCAGCCCTCGACCTCCCAGCCATCGCGGCTGACCTGAGTGAGCGATGATTTTCCGTCCACGCGGAGCATGGCGTGATCGCGGATGTTCTTGCCGAAGATGTGCCGCCAGAAAACAACCGGTGTACCGTCACTGTCTACGGCGAGCGCGGTGCGGCAGCACTCGCAGGAGTGATCCGCGATTTTTCTCTCGGCGTCGAAACTGGCACCGCCATTCTTGGAAACCGCGTGGTAGACGGCGTTGCCGATGTAGGCTTCACTCTTCGCCTGAGCCATGCTTTGTTCGCGCTTGTCGAGCCAGACGAGGTGGATGCGTCCCTGTGGGTCGATGGTCATGGATTCGAACCGATGGCTGATGGCCTGACGGTCGGTGTTGACGGTGATGGGGACAGAAAACGTCCGGCCCTCGTCGAGCGAGCGGCTGAAGCGCACGTGGCCGCTGAAGGGTTGCGTCAAGCTCTGGGTCCAGGAGACATAGACGTGGCCGTTGGCAGCGGCGATTATTTTCGGCCGGTTCTCACCTTCCGCCGCGACATGTTCCGGAGTGATGTTGACGCGCACCGGCGTACTGAAATTCTTGCCACGATTCTCCGAATGGCTCACCCACACAGCGCCATCTTTGACGGTGGCAAGCCAGAGACGCCCCTTGGCATCGAAGGTGGCGCTGGCCGACAGCGGCGCACGGGCGAGCGCGCTCTGCCACATTTTTTCGCGGTCGACCGGTATGCTTTTCTGGCCAGTGCTCCCATGGCCGGCGTGCGCGGAATCCGCGCCCCAAGCCGGGTGGCCAGTGAGGGCGGTCGCGAGCGGCAACAGCAGCAGGAATAAATTTTTATTCATGCCAGTTGTAACGCATGCCGGCGTAGAAGGTGCGCGGCATGCCCGGGGCATAGGTGGCGATATTGGTTCCCGACACAGTCGCGAAGGATGTGGAGTCGGCATAACGTTTGTCGGTCAGGTTGGTGACACTGCCGAACATTTCCCATTCGCGGTTGACCGGATAGTTGGCGCGCAGGTTCAGCAGATCATGTCCGCTGTACTGGATGGTGTTGATCGCATCGATCCAGTAACTGCCGAGTTTTACCCACTCCAGCGTGACCCGGCCTCCATTCAGAGCGGCGGGGCGGTAACTCAGGCGCGTGTTGGCGATGGTGCGTGGTGCTGCCTCCATTTCCTTGCCGCTGTAGTTGGCGGTGTTGTTTACCCAGTCTTCGTAGGTATGCGTGGCGTAGGAATAGCCCATGTCCAGGCGCCACTCTCTGGCCATGTCCGCACCCAGCCCCATCTCCACACCTTTGTGCAGGGTCTTGCCGGCGTTTTGCACGACCCGCGGGTCGGCGCTGGTCGCCTGGAAGCTGACGATGTCGTCGGTTTTGGTCATGTGATAAACGGATATCTCGTAGTTGACCGCGCTGGATTTACCACGCAGGCCGATCTCGTGGCTGTCCACTTTGATCGGTTTCAGTCCGACCGCCGATTGGGCGGTGGCCTGGGCGTTATTGGCCGAGTTCCCGGCCGCGGGACGAAAGAGCTGTCCTTCGGAAGGAGCGCGGAAGGCGTGGTTGTAGGCGGCGAAACCGGAAACCTCCGGCGTGAAGGCCATCGTGACGCCCAGCTTGGGGCTCACATGACCGAAGTCCACGGAGGTGTCGCCGACGTGACCATAGAAGCGTGATGGAGTAACGCCGATGGCGGTATCGGCCAGATTATTGTGGTAGCTGTAGGAAACGTCGTCATAGCGCAGACCGGCCGTCACGCGCACGCTGTCGTTGGGTGACATTTCCCCGTGCAGGTAGGGCGAGACGCCCTGATAGGTGACATCGTAGTCATAGACCGTCGCTCCTTCGGTGTAGCCGATATATCTTGTGGTATAGCCACTGCCTGTCGTCGAAGTGACGATGTACTTTTCCAGTTTGCTGCCAGGACTGCGATCGATATCCACGCCGGCGATCAAGCGCGTGCGGTAGGGAGCAAAATCCTTGCGGTATTTTGCCATCACGCCGAAGGACTGGTTGCTGGTGTTGAGCAGTGTCGGGTCGTAGCCCAGTGACCAGTTGGCGATATAGTCCATGCCATTGTTTCGGAAATAGGGCGTGATGCTCAGCAAGGAATCGCCCATTTCCTTTTCGTAGGCGGCGGAGACACGAAAGGCTTCTACCGTGCGGAACGATATCGGGGTGTAGCTGATCGTGGGGTTATTTTCATAATCACTCTGGGAAATGGTGGAGGCTCCGGCGGTTTCCTGATCAATGCTGGAGAAGGTAATAACGGTTTTGACCGCGGTGTTGTCGTCCAGCGCACGGTCCCAGCGCACGGTTCCGCTCTGGCGGTCGTAGGCGGTATGCTCACGCCAGCCATTGGTAGCGGTCAAGTTGAGGTCGGTACGCCAGCCATCGTTGCCGGAAGTGTTGCCGCCGGTGGCGAGCAAACGCTTCCAGCCATAGCCGCCTGCCTCAGCCATCAGTTCGGCCTCCGGCTTTAATGGCGCCGGCCGTGTCAGCACATTGATCACACCGCCGACGGCATCCGAGCCATACAGTGCGGTGCCCGGGCCTTTGTTGACTTCAATGCCGCCGGCCTGTGGCACGTTCACTTCGTATAGCGCGTTGTGGTTAAAGAAGCCGGTGGAGCGGGTGGGAATGCCATCTTCCAGATAGAGATAGACCGGGCTGGTGGTGAGCGGTTGACGGATGGCGGTCTGATGGCCCTCGCCACCCGTGACGTTCACCCACACGCCCGGTATCTGGCCCATGATTTGTGAAGGATGGGTCGGGCGCACCGCGCGGATTTCCGCATCCTTGACGATACCGACCGAGGCCGGAGTTTCAGCCAGTGACTGTTTTTCGCGGGTACCGGTGACCGTGACTTCATCCAGACGCGTGGCCGTGGCGTCGCCGGGCTCCGCCGCCTCCGCAGTGTTGAGTGCCAGCAGGCAGAGGGGAATGAGTGATAAAGGGTGCCGCATCATCTTATATATCCTTGTTGTCAGGCTTGTTGGCTGGAATGCCGCGAAATCCTAACTTGCTGATGCCGATGGTTGAATGTGGTATATCGTCGCGCGGCATTTTGTCGCAGGCCATCCTTGGCCTGCGCCCTTCGGGCGCGCTAAAGCGCGACCAAATTCGCTCCAGGCGAATTTGTGCCGCACCCTTTCATCGCTACGCTTTCCTGCTTCGCTTGAAAGTCCAGGGCTCGCCATCCGTGGCGAGCCCGCTCGGCGGCATGGGTGCTTCCTCACCTATGAAATCCCCGCCTCGCCCCTGGGTGCGGCCCCTCCACACTTCGTGCTTCGGGCCGGCCCTTCGGCCTTCGGGCGCGCTAAAGCGCGATCAAGCTGTTACCAGTGGTGGAGACCACAAAGGCCTGTGGAGTAGAATCGTTCCGAAACACACCCTGCATCTATGAATACTTCCACCTCCCTGCCTGTATCCAATGCCATCAACCTGAGGCGGCTGGTGGTGTTGCGTTGTATCGCGCTCGTTGGCCAGTTATTGGCGGTGTGGGTAGCGGTAACGAGCCTGCACCTGATGCTGCCGCTACGACCACTGATCGGCATCATTGCCGCCATGGCGCTGTTTAATCTGCTGACATGGTGGCGTCTGCGCCTGCCGTGGCCGGTGGGCGAGAGAGAGCTCTTTATTCATCTGGCACTGGACGTGGCCGCGCTTACGGGGCTGCTTTATTTCAGCGGCGGTTCCACGAATCCGTTTGTGACGCTCTATTTATTGCCGCTGGCGCTGACCGCCGCCGCATTGCCGGGAAATTATGTCTGGGGCATGGCCGCGATCAGCGTCGTCTGCTACAGCGCGTTAATGTTTTTTTATGTTCCGCTGGCACCGGACCATGTTCATCAGGGTGACGATTTCAGTCTGCATGTCATCGGCATGTGGCTCGGATTCGTGCTGAGCGCGGGAATCATCGCCTGGTTTGCCGTGCGCATGGCCGGAACGCGGCGCGAGCGCGACCGGTTGCTGGCCGAGATGCGCGAGAATGAATTGCGCCATGAACGCATACTGGCGCTGGGCACGCTGGCCGCCGGCGCGGCGCACGAGCTGGGCACGCCGCTTTCGACCATGGCCGTCGTTACCAAGGAGATGACACGCGAGGCCGCGGCGGTGCCGGGCATGGGCGAGAATCTGCGCATCCTGCGCGACCAGATCGATCGGTGCAAAACGATTCTTTCGAGCCTGTCAGCCAGCGCCGGGCAGACGCGCGCCGAGGGTGGCAGGCGTCTGTCACTGGAAGAATATCTGGACGGGGTATTGAGAGACTGGCAGGGGACGCGCCTGGGCGTCACGCCACAGCGCCGTTTTGAGGGACCACGTCCGTCGCCGGAGATCGTGGCCGAGCATACCTTGAGCCAGGCCATCACCAACATTCTGAATAATGCCGCGGATGCCTCACCGGAGAATGTCGATATCACCGCGCGCTGGAATGAAAGCGAACTGGTTTTGGAGATTTGTGACCGTGGCAAAGGGTTGACGGATGCCGTGGCGGAGCATGTCGGCCAGCCGTTCTTTACGACAAAAGAAGCGGGCAAGGGGCTTGGACTCGGGCTGTTTCTCGCCCATGCCACCCTGAATCGTTTCGGCGGCACCGTGCGGTTGTATAATCGGGAAGGCGGTGGGGTGTGTACGCAGCTGACGCTGCCATTATCGAACCTGCTGGTGAAATCGGAACATGACTCTGGAAAATCTTGACGCGTCCGCCGATCTGCCGGACCTATTGCTGGTGGACGACGATGAAACTTTTTGCCAAGTGTTGGCAAAGGCGCTCGCGCGGCGTGGTTTTGCCGTGCGGCTGGCGCATTCTGTGCCGGAGGGACTCGCGTCCGCCGAGAAAAGCCCGCCGGAATACGCTGTCGTGGATCTGAAGATGCACGGGCCTTCGGGCCTGGAGCTGGTAAAGAAATTAAAAGAACTCGATGAACACACAAGGATCGTCGTGCTCACGGGTTATGCCAGTGTCGCCACCGCCGTCGAGGCGATCAAGCTGGGTGCGGTGCATTATCTTTCCAAGCCCGCCGATGCCGATGAAGTGGTTTATGCCTTCGGGCGGCAAGAGGGCGATGCCGCGGTTGCGGTCGAGGCCAGGCCGGTGCCGCTGTCCCGCCTGGAGTGGGAACATATCCAGAAAGTACTGATGGAATGCGACGGCAATATCTCCGAGACCGCGCGCCGGCTTGGGATGCACCGGCGCACACTGCAACGCAAGCTCCTCAAGCGCCCGGCCAAGGCGTGAGGGTCAGTCCGGCGTATCTTCCCGAAGCGACTTGAGGATGCGTTCCGCCTCGGCCGTGATCTTGCGGCGGCCGAAGAGCAGTTGCCAGCGGCTGCCACCGAGTTGGCGCCAGAGAAAGGCGGAACGAATGCCGGCCAGCAGCGCGGCTCGCACCTTGGCCGCCACCTGGGGATTGGCGAGGTGGCCCTGCTCGCCGTTGACGATGATGCGCGGACTCAGGGTGCTGATGGTCTGGGCATAGAGTTCGGCGAGCTTTTCGACGAGCTTCGGGTGCGCCGTTTCGCTTTCCTCACCGGCCTCGAAGAATTTCATTTGCGATTCCGCAGTCTCGATTCCGCGGCGGATTTCCTCCTGCATCGACTCCCGCTGGCGCAGCTGGTTGGCGAGGTGGATCAGGGAGATGACATAACGGGCAATTTCCACATCGTTGGCCTCGGTCTTGCCGGTGAGCTTGTCGCGCAGGATGCCCAGCCCGAGCGTTACCCCCGCCGCACCGCCATATATTTCTTCCGTGCCGGAGGCGCTGATTTTCAGGATGCTGCGTACGCTGGTGCCGAAGGCGGCGTCTTCGCAACGCCCGTCGTGCGCCAGCTGTTGCGTCAGGCGTGCCGCCTGGAACATCGCGGCGAGGGCGAGGGTTTGGTCCGTGAGGGGCGTGTTCATGGAGTGGCAGGGAAGGACGGTGAAGTCACCATCATGTTGAAAAAGTCATCAACGGGCGCAACAAGACGCAGGGAGGATTCGGGCGTTAATTAAGAAACGGTGGCTTCGAAAGGTGGAGTTCAGCTTTACTTCATGCAGGCACGTTCAACTTCCACCCGGTTGACGCCTTCCACGCCTTCGACCGCCTGCTTGATCATGGAGATAATGTTGTCGGCAAAGGGGCAGTGCGGCGTGGTGAGCTGGATCTCGAGGTGCACGTAATCGTCAACGATGTCGACGTCCTGGATAAAACCCAGCTCGACAATGTTGTGATTCAGTTCCGGGTCCATGACTTTCTTGAGGGCGTCATAGACCATGGTTTCAGTGATGCGTGGACTCATGGAGATCTCCTGCTTCTGGGACGGAGCACAGTCTACCAGATCACCCGCCGGCTGGATGCCATACCCTATGGCCCCGATCAACTACCGGTTTTTCATCAGGAATGGTGGACTGTGTTCACGCGAGCCGCAGCGGTTTCACCGGCTCCTGCAGCCATTCCCGATCGTTTTTCCAATCGACCCGTGGATCGTCTACGAAGAGTTCGACCATGGCCGCACGGCCATCGAATATTCGACCGACGAGTTCCAGGCCGACGACGTCGCGGTAAAAGCTCAGCGATTGTTCCAGGTTGCGTACATAAAAAACGACATGTCCCAAGGTAACCATTGGCTCATCCTTTCGTTTATTGACTACACTTATTGGCAGGATAAACCACATAATATAGATAGCGCCATGCCAGGATACCCCCAGCGCCAGCGGTACTTATGACGGACACCGACGAAAAACCAAAAATTGCCCTGTTCCTGGCCGGCGGCGGTGCGCGTGCGGCCTATCAGGTTGGCGTGATCAAGGCGATTGCCGAGATGCTGCCAGAGGATTCCCCGAACCCATTCCCCATTCTCTGCGGATCATCCGCCGGCGCCATCAATGCCACGACGCTCGCGATTTACGCCACCCAGTTTCAGGAAGGGGCGCGCCGTCTGGGTTGGGTGTGGCGCAACTTTCGTGTGCATCATGTCTTCCGCTCCGATATGGCGGGCGTCATGGCGAGCGGCTCGCGCTGGCTGGTGGCATTGCTTATGGGCGGACTCGGCCGGCGCAATCCCACATCACTGCTGGATCGTGCACCGCTGCGCCGGTTGTTGAACAAGACCATACCCTGTGAACAGATCCAGAAATCCATCGACGCCGGCGCGCTCTATGCGCTTTCGGTGACGGCCTCCGGCTACACCTCCGGGCAGTCGGTCACGTTTTATCAGGGGGTAAGTACGATCGCCCCGTGGAAGCGCGCCCGGCGCATCGGTTCCGCCTGCCTGATCGGTATCGATCACCTCATGGCCTCGTCGGCTATTCCGTTTGTTTTTTCCGCCGTGAAGATCAACCGCGAGTATTTTGGCGACGGTTCCATGCGCCAGATCGCGCCCTTGAGCCCGGCACTGCATCTCGGGGCCGACCGCGTGCTTGTGGTTGGCGTGCGTCAGGAGAATACCTCCGAACCCCGGGCTGCGGCCGAGGAAACCCCCTCGCTGGCCCAGATTGCGGGCCACGTACTGAACAGCATTTTTCTCGACAGTCTCGAGGCCGATCTTGAGCGCTTGCAACGTATCAACAAGACCATCAGCCTGATTTCCTCGGCGCAGCTGTACGAAGGCGGCATCACGCTGCGCCGGGTCGAGACCCTGGTCATTGCCCCGAGCGAGGAGCTGGAAAAAATCGCTGCGCGTCATGCGCATCACCTGCCGCGGCCGATCCGTTTTCTGCTGCGCGGACTGGGTGGTTTCAGACGCGGCGGTTCGAACCTGGTGAGTTACCTGCTGTTCGAGAAGCCCTACTGCCGTGAACTGATCGACTTGGGATACAAGGATGCCATGCATCGCAGGGAGGAAATCCTGCGCTTTCTGGAAATGCCATCAGCATGACCCGCATCCTGGTCACTCTCGGCATTATTCTTGTCGTCGTGGGATTGGCCTGGCCGTGGCTCACCAAGCTCGGGCTCGGACGCCTGCCCGGCGACATCGTGATCGAGCGGGAGGGTTTTCGCTTTTACTTTCCGATCACGACCATGATTCTGGTCAGTCTGGTGCTGTCGCGGATTTTCTGGTTGTTCCGTAAATAGTGTTACATGCGCTTCGCACCCGGAT
>CAYIQV010000040.1:0-10143 GCA_964365635.1 uncultured Acidiferrobacteraceae bacterium | reverse complement strand
TTAATCCTGTGAATCCTGTCTGATCTTTTCTTTTTGTTAGGGGTTATTAATACATGATCGGCATCCTGGGCGGTACCTTCGATCCCATTCATTACGGCCACTTGCGTCCGGCACAGGAAGTGCAACGCGCGCTGGCACTGACCGAAGTCCGTGTCATCCCCGCCGCGCAACCACCGCATCGCACGCCACCCGTCGCTACGGTGGCGCAGCGTCTCAGGATGGTCGAGTTGGCCTGTGCCGAGTTTCCCGGCTTCCGTGCCGATGACTGTGAGATTCGGCGCGGTGGACCTTCGTATACTGTGCTGACACTGGAAGCATTGCGCGCCGAGGCAGAAAATCGTTCACTCTGCCTGCTCATGGGGGCGGATGCGTTTAAGGGTCTTGAGACCTGGCATCAATGGCAACGGATTCCGGAACTGGCACACGTGGTGGTGATGACGCGGCCCGGCTGGGTATTCCCGCATGCGGATGAACTGCCGCCATGGGTGCGTGGCCGTGTGAGTCGCGAGGTGCGTGACCTGGCGCAAACTCCGGCTGGAAAGATTTTTTATCAAGCCGTGACGCCGCAGGATATTTCCGCCACCCGCCTGCGTGAGGCGATTGGCCGTGGCGAACCGATACCGGGCTGGCTGGCGCCAGCGGTGTGGGAATACATTAACGTGAATGCGATTTACCGGAAGAGAGGAAACTGATGCGGGCTAAAAAGTTGTCAGCCAAGAAAATCTTGCAGGTGATCCAGAATACGCTGGAGGACTCCAAGGCGAAGGACATTGTCCTGCTGGACGTGAGCAAGATCAGCGACTTCACCGACTGCATGGTGGTGGCGAGCGGCACGTCGAACCGTCATGTCACTTCCACCGCGGACAGGGTCGTCGACAAGCTGCGTGAACTCGGCCTGAGACAGATCGGCATGGAAGGGCAGAAAACTGGCGACTGGGTGCTGGTTGATTTTGGCGATGTCGTCGTGCACGTCATGCGCGAACAGATACGTGATTTCTACAACCTGGAAAAACTCTGGTCGGATGCCAAGGGCCTTGAGATAAAAAAGCCACTTGAAATAAAAAAACCAAAAGCCCCGCGCAAGAAAGCAAAGAGCGCTAAGAATAAAGCCGCCGTTTCCAAGAAAACCGGTTAAGCGGCAGGATTTCTTCCCTGAATTTATTAATCCTGTAGACCTTGTCTATCTCTTTCGCGATGCAAAGGGTTTACGGCCCATGAAAATCCACATCATCGCCGTCGGCGACCGCATGCCCGAATGGGTGGAGACGGGCTATAAAGAGTACGCCAAGCGCCTACCGTCGCATTGTCATCTGGTGCTGCATGAAATCCCTGCCGGGCGGCGTACCAAGAACGTGGATATCCCGCGGCTCACCGAGCAGGAAGGGACTCGCCAGCTCGCGGCCATCCCGGCGGGTGCGCGCGTGATCGCCCTTGATCTTACGGGAAAGCAGCTGGGCACCGAGGCCCTCGCCGTTGAGCTGGAGAAACAGCTCGGCAGCGGCAGTGATCTCGCATTACTGGTCGGCGGACCGGAGGGACTTGCGCCTGCATGCCTGAAACGCGCCACTGAGCGCTGGGCCTTGTCCCGTCTCACCCTGGCGCATCCCGTCGTGCGTGTGGTGCTGGCTGAACAGCTGTACCGTGCCTGGAGCATCATCAACCACCTGCCGTATCATAGGTAGCCATGATTTATCTCGCCTCCGCTTCGCCGCGCCGACAGGAATTGCTGCAACAGCTCGGCATTGCCTTTGAGGCCATGCCATCGAATATTCTGGAGGTGCAGGAACGTGGCGAGTCGCCCGAGACTTACGTACGGCGAGTCGCCGCCGACAAGGCGCGCTTTGTGGAAAACCTCATCCGGGAACGAAGCCTGCCATCGCATCCGGTACTGGGCGCCGATACCGAGGTGGTGCTCGATGGCGAAATCCTGGGAAAGCCGCGCGACCGTGATCACGGCATCGAGATGTTGCAGCGTCTGGCGGGACACACCCATGAAGTGCTGTCGGCGATCTGCCTGGTGCATGCCGGAAAAGAACATGCGGCGCTCAGCCGCAGCCGCGTCACTTTGGCGCCGTTGACACCGGTGGAAATCGGTCAATACTGGGAAACGGGCGAGCCGGTGGGCAAGGCCGGGGCCTACGCCATTCAGGGAAAGGCCGCGGCGTTCATTAGCCGCCTCGAAGGCAGCTACTCCGGCGTGATGGGGCTGCCGCTTCGCGAGTTGTCTGAAATCATGAAAAAGATCGGAGCGGGAGGGTTGTGAGCGAAGAAATTCTGATCAACGTCACGCCGCAAGAGACACGCGTGGCGGTAGTTGAGAATGGCGTGCTGCAAGAGGTGCACATCGAGCGCGCGCGCCAGCGCGGGATCGTCGGCAATATCTACAAGGGCAAGGTGGTCCGTATCCTTCCCGGTATGCAGGCGGCCTTCGTGGACATCGGGCTTGAGCGCACCGCCTTTCTGCACGCTTCAGACATTCGTCTCTCCCCGGCCGCCGATAATGGCGCGGTCACGCATCCGCCCATTAATCTGCTGTTGCAGGACGGGCAGGAGATTGTGGTCCAGGTGCTCAAGGATCCGCTCGGAACCAAGGGCGCGCGTCTGACCATGCAAATCACGTTGCCGGCGCGATATCTTGTGTACTTGCCTTACAGCCAGCACATCGGTATCTCCCAGAGAATTGGCGATGAGGCCACGCGCGAGCGTTTGCGCACGCTGGTGAAGTCCGCGATGGCGGAGGGCGAAGAAGGCGGGTACATCCTGCGCACCCTCGGCGAGACCGCGGCCGAAGAGGAAATCGAAACCGACATCCGCTATCTGCGGCGCGTGTGGGCCTCCTGTCAGGAACGCATCCGTACCGCACCGGTCCACAGCCTGATTCACGAGGACCTGCCCTTGGCGCTGCGCGCGATGCGCGATCTGGTGCGCGGCAATGTGGAATCCATCCGCATCGATTCACGCGAGATTTTTGCCAAGGCGCGCGATTTTGCGATTGAGTTCATCCCCGAGTCGGCGGCGCGCATCGAGCATTATCCGGGTGAGCGGCCGATTTTCGATCTGTATTCCGTCGAAGACGAGATTCAGAAGGCGCTGGAGCGCAAGGTCATGCTCAAATCCGGCGGTTACCTGGTCATGGACCAGACCGAGGCCATGACCACGATCGACGTCAACACCGGCGCCTACGTGGGAAAAAAGAATCTGGAAGAGACATTATTCAAGACCAACCTCGAGGCGGCGCAGACCATTGCCCGGCAGCTGCGGCTGCGCAACCTGGGCGGCATGATCATCATTGATTTTATCGACATGGCCGAACCGGAGCACCGCCGCCAGGTACTGCGGGCGCTGGAGAAGGCGCTGTTGCGCGATCGCACCAAGGTGTACATGACGGAGATGTCTTTGCTTGGGCTGGTGGAGCTGACGCGCAAGCGCACGCGAGAAAGTCTGGAACATGTCCTGTGCCAGCCATGTCCGGTATGTCAGGGCCGGGGCATGCTCAAGACGCCGCACACGGTGTGTTACGAAATCTTCCGCGAAATCCTGCGCGAGGCGCGGCAATATGACGCCGGTGAATATCTGGTGTTGGCCTCACAGGTGGTGATCGATTTGCTGCTCGACGAGGAAGCCGGCAGCCTGGTGAAGCTGCAGGAGTTTATTGGTAAGCCGATTCAGCTCAAGGTGGAGTCCATGTACACGCAGGAGCAGTATGACGTGGTGTTGATGTAGTGCAATCTTCTTGGCTGTGACACCCTTCAGGGCGAGAACTGTTTCATTTGATTGGCGATTCGCTTTCATTTTCGTGCGAATGCGTCAAAATAAAGCTTTGCAACGCCTGCCTTTCCGGGCACGGGTTTAGCCGGTTCCATGAAAAAACGAATCCGCCATTACGCCATTCACATCGGCCGCTGGACGCTGCATGTCGGTCGCTGGACAGGGTATGTCTCCGCCGTGGTGCTGGTATTGCTCGCCATCGTATTTTCGGTGGCGCGACTGCTGCTGCCTTCGCTCGTGGACCGCAAGGACGACCTTGAGGAGTATCTGAGCCACCGATCCAGCCATCAGGTGCGCATCGAGCAGCTTTCCGCCTACTGGGATGGACTGCACCCGGGTTTACGTGTCACGGGATTGCAGGTCTACGCCAGCGAAGGATTGCGGCCTGCCATACGTCTGAGTGAGATGCGCGTCAGTCTCGCACTGGTGCCGCTGCTGTGGGGAAATTTTGAAATCAACAGCCTCGTGGTGGTCAACCCGAGCCTGGCGCTGGAGCGGCTCGAGGACGGGCGCTTTCGCATCTCCGGTTTTAATCCGCTGCGCGCGAGCGAGCGCGCGGACGATGAGAAATTCGTCGGCTGGTTGTTTCGTCAAAATAGCCTGGCCATCGAAAACGGGGAGATGCAGTGGTTTGACCATAAGGATTCCTCGGCCTCGGTGCACCTGTCGAAGGTGAATCTGACATTGCAGAATAGCGGCGAGCGCCATCACCTCGGTTTCAACGCCGATTTTCCCCCGGAGATGTGTCGCAGTTGCTCTGTTGTCATTGACATCGAGGGTAATCCCTTTGTTTCCACGGAATGGGACGGCGAAATATTTTTACGTGCCGTGGAGGTGAACGTGAGTGCACTTCCGTTGATTGCGCGGGAAAGGCTCCCATCCGCCGTGCGTGGCCGGTTTACGGCGCAACTGTGGTCCGAGTGGGAGCATGGCCAGCCCACGTTGATCCGGGGAGATACCCGTGTTGCCGGTCTGAGAGTCCCGATCAAGCGCTGGGATGCGCCGCTGGTGATTCGTGAAGCCAGTGGCGACATCAACTGGGAGGTTGGCCGCTCCGGCTGGCGACTGGATGTGGCCCATCCTGTTCTCGGGTTGAGCGGCCCGGTCTGGCAGGCCGGGCATTTGCGTATTTCGCGGCAATCCGGGGAGAGTGCGGTTCAAATCAAACATATCGACTTGGAAAGTGTTACGCGCTTTATCGAGGTTGTCAGGAAAGAAGTGGAAGATGACATGGAAGCGGCCGCTGGCATTGTCCCGAACGAGTTTTTTGATTACTGGACGATCAGCCGGCCCGAAGGCAGCGTGGATAACCTCAGCCTGCGACTCGTGGGTGACTGGATGGCGCCGACGGACTTCTCCCTCGAAGCCGACCTGGCTGGCATCAACCTCCAGGCGTACCGGAAATTCCCGGGCGTGCATGGTATGGGCGCGCATGTTTCCATGACCCGCAACGCGGGCCATGCGAAGTTCGATATTTTCAATGCCAAAATCTCGCTGCCCGCGGTGTTTCGCGCGCCGTTGCCGGTGCGACGGATGGATGGGGAGATCGTCTGGGAAAAAACCGCGGATGCCTGGCAGGTCAACGGAAACAACCTGCACGTGGTCAGTGATGATGTGCGTGGCACCGGAAAATTGACCGTGCGTGTACCCACAGACAGGATGCTGCCACCACACGTGAAGTTACGTGTCGATTTTCATGATGGCAAGGGCGAGCATGCCGCGCGCTATTTCCCGGTACATCGTCTCGAGGCGTCTACGCTTGCCTGGATGGAGCGCTCGTTTGTGTCAGGCGAGGTTACCAAAGGCTACCTGATTTACGATGGCGCGATCCCGGATTTTCCCTTCCGCCACCAGACGGGGAAGTTCGAGCTGCGCGCTCATGTGCGTGATGCTGTGTACAGCTATCTGCCCGGCTGGGAGCCGATCAAGCACGCGGAGGTGGATGTGGCGGTCAACGGCCCCGAAGTGCTGGTGACCGGCAACGGCAAGATTGCGGGGCTTGATGCCAATCAGGTGGTGGTCCAGGTAAGGGAATCGGAAGGTGCAGGCCGGGTGGTGCAGGTCACCGGCAAGGTGGCGGGCCCGGTCAATGAAACGCTTTCGGTTCTGCGCGCAGCGAAATCGTCAGTCGGGACAAAATGGTTTACCTCCCTGCCATCCGGCCTGCAGGGCAACGGCCAGGGACTCTTGAGTCTCGACCTCCGTATTCCGCTGGGCCTTGTCGCGGAGACAAGCGTTGCCGGCGAGTACCGTTTCCTGAAGGCCGATCTGTCGCTGCCGGACACAGGCGTGAGCATGCAGTCAATCGAGGGCAAGGTGCAGTTCACCGAGTCCGGTCTTCGAGAGGGCAATCTGCATGGCCAGTTTCTGGGTGGAGACATCGTGGCGGCGGCGGCGCCGCTGCCGGATGGCCTGCAAATCTATGCGCAGGGAACCATCCACGCGCAGGCATTGACGCCAATTCTTGGTCCGCGGGTGGCGTCGCGTATTTCCGGATTGGCCGGTTGGCATGGTACGTGGCGCTGGAGCAAGGGTATTGGCACTGCTTCTCTGGAATCTGACTGGCGGGGACTCAGGCTCTCACTTCCACCCCCCCTTAATTTTTCAGATGGCCTCGGCGAGGGAAAGTTCATTGTTAAAACCGAGTCGAGTTCACGCGATAACCATTTGTTGACGCTGAACGCAGGCCGTTCGGTGAGCGGCAGACTCGTTTTTTCCCGCCATGACGCCGGATGGAATTTCAGCAGCGGGCGCATCGGCTTGGGCGATGTACAGGGAAGTACAAGTGTGCCGCACAGGGATGTGCCAATGCCGCGAAGCAGCAGCGACCCACAGGGACGTGGGGAGGTAGAGCAATGCAGGAGCAATTGCCGGGATGCGCAGGAGCGGCTCGCGGGAGCCCCCTCCGCCCCCTCCGGGGAGGCACAAAACGCACGGGAGGCAAACACCGCACGCAGGAAGCCGGGAGCGACAGAAGATCGGGTTCCGCTTCCCAAGGAGCCTGGGCTTCATGTCAGTGCGCGCTTGGCAGCCGTCGCCCTGGACGATTGGTTGCCTTTGCTGGGCGACGGCCGCCGCCCGCTACCAGATTTTCTTACCCGTGTGAGCGCCGAGATCAGGTCGCTCGATCTGGTGAGTCGCCGGTTCGAGTCCACCTCACTCGATCTTTCCCGGACCAAAGACGGTTGGAGCGGTACGGTCGGCGGACCTTCCGCGGCTGGCCATATTCTGTTTGCGGGCAAAGCCCCGGCGACGCGCATTGAACTCGATCTGGCGCACCTGGCCTTGCCGGAGAAGGGGATTCAACAGCATAAGCCGGCATCGGATCCACGTCGGTTCCCGATACTCACGATTCGCAGCAAGTCGTTTCAAGTGCGGAACAGGCAATTGGGTGAACTGGATTTCGCGGCGGCGCCGGATGAACAAGGCTGGGTAATCCAGCGTTTCAATCTGACTCGTCCGGAGATGAAACTCGCTGTCAGTGGCGAATGGCAGATGGTTAACAACAAGCACAGAAGCGATTTTGCCATCGACTTCAACAGTTCGGACATGGGCAAGACCATGGAGGCGTTCGGGGTAGCGGATCAGATGTCGGGAGGCGATGTCCACATCAAGTCGCGGCTGGCTTGGCCGGACATGCCGGCCAATGCACAGCTCGCCTTGTTGAATGGCAAGGTCGAGGTGGACGCCAAGAAGGGGCGCTTTCTTCAGGTGAAACCGGGTGCCGGTCGGCTTTTCGGATTGCTGGATTTGAGCGCCGTCGGCCGCTATCTCATGCTCGATTTCAGTCCGCTGTTCGGCAAGGGATTCATCTTTGATCGGATTCAGGGTCAGATTGACGTCGAGAAAGGTAACGCCCGCACCAAGGATTTTCTGATCAAAGGACCGGCTACCGAGATCGGTGTCGGTGGCCGGATAGGGCTCGCCGCCGAGGATTTCGATCTGGCTATCGATATTCAGCCGAAACTGAGTGGAACGCTCACGCTCGCAAGCTGGGGTCTGTGGGGGCCGCAGGTGGCAGCGGTGGTGCTCGCCGTGCAAAAGATATTCAAGCAACAGATTACAAAAGGAACCCACGTGACCTATGTGGTTAAGGGGCCTTGGGACAAGCCAGAGATCACCAAGTCGGTAAAGGGCGACGCGGAAAAAGCCAAGCTTGCGCCGCCGCCGCCGGTGAGTGAATGAGAGCGTAGGGAATGATACTCTTGCGTTGTTTCTCATCGCAAAGACGCGAAGCACAGCCGCTCCCGTGCATCCTGCGCCCGCGGCATTCGTACGTCCCTGTGCCACACAACGAAAAAGTTAAGTTTTAACAGCTAAAACCTTTGCGCTCTTTGCGTCTTTGCGGTAAATCATCATAAATCAGAAATTTCTAAAACATGACTTCCCACAGGAATGCGCCTTGCCTCTAGTTGCCGCGATTCAGCTGGCCTCCGGCCCCCAGGTTTCCGCCAACCTTAACGAGGCCGCGCGCCTGATTGGCAACGCCGCGGATGCCGGCGCGGAACTGGTGGTGTTGCCGGAGAATTTCGCGATTATGCCGTTGCAGGATGCCGACCGCCTGGCGGCTGCCGAGGAGGAAGGCCATGGCCCGATTCAGGATTTCCTGTCCGAACAGGCGCGCATGCATCGGGTATGGCTCGTGGGCGGTACCATTCCGCTCGCGGCAAAAAACAAAGGCGATGTGCAGGACGCACAAGTGTCGCGGGAGGCAGGGATGCCGGAAGCGACCAAAGTGCGCGCGGCGTGTCTGCTGTACAACGACCACGGCGAGCGTGTGGCGCGCTACGATAAAATACATCTGTTCGACGTGAGCCTCGACAATGGGGAGCAGTACCAGGAATCGCGCACGATCGAGGCAGGAGACAAGCCGGTGGTGGCCAATACGCCTTGGGGCGGATTGGGGCTCGCAGTCTGTTATGACCTGCGCTTCCCGGAACTTTTCCGGGAGTTACTCGACCAGGGGGCGGAAATGTTCGCCGTACCCGCGGCGTTCACCGCGCATACCGGGAAAGCACACTGGGAAGTGCTGGTACGCGCCCGGGCGATTGAAAACCTTTCTTTTGTCATCGCCTCCGCTCAGGGCGGTTATCACATCAATGGCCGTGAAACCCACGGCCATAGCATGATTGTCAGTCCCTGGGGCGTGGTGCTGGACCGGCTCGAGCGCGGCGCCGGTTTTGTCATCGCCGATTGCGACCGCGGACAATTGCACAGCGTGCGCACCAGTCTTCCCAGCATTCAACACCGGCGGGTACCTTCATGAGCGGCATGCTGGCACTCGCGCGCCAGTCTTTGCTCGAGCCCGCTGGCATCGGCGAGGCGGAGCTGGATCGTCTCATGGGCGGTCTCATGGGCGGGCATGTTGACTATGGCGATTTGTATTTCCAATACAGCCGGCACGAATCCTGGTCGCTGGAAGAAGGTATCGTCAAATCCGGCAGCCACAACATAGAGCAGGGCGTCGGTGTGCGCGCCGTGTCCGGCGAGAAAACCGGTTTTGCCTACTCCGATGAGATCGTGCTGCCGGCATTGCTGGATGCGGCCACCGCCGCACGCGCCATCGCCCAGCAGGGCGGACAGGCCCGGCAGCCAGTCACCTGGCGAGGTGAATCCGGATTGCAGCTCTACCCGCCGGCCGATCCGCTGGCGAGTCTCGCGGACGATGCCAAGGTGCAGTTGCTTGAACGCGTTGAGCGCGAGGCGCGTGCGCAGGATCCGCGGGTGAAGCAGGTGATGGCAAGTCTTGCCGCCACGCACGAGGTGGTGCTGGTGGTGCGTTCCGACGGCGTGCTCGCGGGTGATGTACGCCCGCTGGTGCGGCTCAACGTCAGCGTGATCGTTGAGCAGAACGGTCGGCGCGAGCAGGGCAGCGCCGGTGGGGGTGGACGCTTCACCTATGGATATTTTCTCGAGCAGGAACACGCGCTCGAGTATGCGCGCGCGGCCGTGCATCAGGCGCTGGTGAATCTCGATGCCGCCGAGGCTCCGGCGGGCGCCATGACAGTGGTGCTCGGGCCCGGCTGGCCGGGCATCCTGCTGCACGAGGCCATCGGCCATGGGCTCGAGGGCGATTTCAATCGCAAGGGCACCTCCGCGTTCTCCGGTCGTGTCGGCGAGAAGGTTGCGGCCGACGGCATTACCGTGGTGGACGATGGCACGCTGCCCGCGCGCCGCGGTTCGCTCAATGTGGACGACGAGGGTACGCCTACACGGAAAACGGTGCTGATCGAAAATGGCATTCTCAAGGGCTACATGCAGGACACACTCAATGCGCGGCTCATGGGCGTGGCGCCCACCGGCAACGGCCGGCGCGAATCCTATGCGCATCTGCCCATGCCACGCATGACCAATACCTACATGCTGGCCGGGGGG
>CAYIQV010000039.1:1013-10152 GCA_964365635.1 uncultured Acidiferrobacteraceae bacterium | reverse complement strand
TTGAAACTGCTTGCGCAGTGCTTGACGCTAAGCCGGCTGAACGTTCGCCGCGGACGGACCTTTCGGGCCCTGCTCCAGACTGAATTCCACTTTCTGACCTTCGGTCAGGGTCTTGAAACCACTGCCCTGGATGGCGGAATGATGTACGAATACATCCTTGCTGCCGTCGGCGGGGGTGATAAAGCCAAAACCCTTGGCGTCGTTAAACCACTTCACTGTTCCTGTAATCACGGTAATACCTCTGTAATGTTGAATTGCGATATTTTGCAGTTCATTCCTGGAAGCGAAATTGCGGGAGTAGCTACCAAAAAAACGGGGCTTCCGAACTGATTACAAGAATTGCACTGCAACCCCCGCACTATACCTATCTCTTTTCAATAAATACAACTATTCCTGAGCGGGGTTATTTCGGCCTCCAACAGCCAAACAGCGTGCGGATACCCAAATCGCGGCCATGCGCTACGTCGTATAACAGCGCATCAGGACCTCATAGGCCCCGCGAATATCCCGGAAACGCGCTGATTCGCCGCCTTTATCCGGGTGGTGCCGCGCCGCCAGGCGCCGATAGGCCTGTTTGACCGCCTCCCAGGAGGCATCCGCGGGCAGTTCCAGTGTTTGCAGGGCGGCCACGCGCTTGTCGATAGCGAGATAACGCTCCCAAAACCGGTTGAGCATGGAATCCACCTCCTCGTGGGTGGTCTGGCTCAGATTGTCCCAATCGAGGTAATACTCGCGTAACGGCGCGTCCGCGCTGTCGGTGGGCAGCGCCGACGGCCCCGGGTCTTGCCGCGGTTCCAGCCGGATGGCCAGCGGGGAAATGGCAAGATATCTCTCCTCCTCAAACAACTCCGCCTGCAACCGATACAGCGCATTCATTACCAGAAAATGCTGGCGGAACAGGGCCAGGCTTGAACTGTCGTCCTCGAAGGCAAACTCCGGGTCTTGCTGTTGCAGTCCCTGCATCAGATCGTATTCGCTCAACCCGGACGGGCTGGCCTCGATCAGGTCGCGAATGGCGTCTTTGAATGGGTTGGCGGGCATTTTTGAATAACTGGCTGCTCGATGGCGAGAAAATCCTTCAGCGTAACGGTTCCACACTATAGGTCACGTCGAGATGGTGCTCGCCACCCGGCGCGAGGGTTACGACATCGTCCGCGGCGTTGGTGCTCTCGACGCACACCATATTGAGATAACCATGGTTACCGAAATCACCCATCTTGGCGGCCTTGTCGATCCAGGGATTCCACACCACTGTCGAGCGGCTGCCGCGTTTATGCACACGGATGCGGCGCCCAAGGCCGGGATCGTCGATCAGGCAGTCGGCCGTGGAGTCGAGATAAACGCGATCCACCTCGGCGCCGATGGTCACCGGCCCGGTCTGTGACTTGCGCTTGCCGCCGTCCACCTTGTCGAGATAGGGACATCCGCCCAAGCCATGGATCGCCGTCTTGCGCACATCGCTCACTTCAAAATAGGTGTGCAACGCGTCGCCGATGGTCACGGGCGCGGTGCCCTCGTTGCGCGTCACCAGATCGATCTCCAATGTTCTGCCCACCGTGATGCGGGCCTCGACCGGAGTGGCCTGTGGCCACTGCGCGCGCGTGGCGTCGCTCGGGACCAGGCGGAGCACAAGATACGTCGCGCCATTGGCGCAGGCACGCGCCTCAATTACTTCCCAAGGCACCGTCCGGGCGAAGCCATGCCCCGGATACGAGGACTCGGTGGCGTGCGGCCCGAACCACGGCCAGCAGATCGGCGCCCCGCCCCGGATCGACTTGCCGGGGGCAAACTTCGCCGCCCGCGAGAGCCAGATCACCGGTTGTGCGCCGCGCGGGGCCCAAGTCATGACATGCGCCCCTTGCAGGGCGATGGTCGCAGTGCCCTGACTGTTGGCCACCTCAACCACGGCCAGCCCGCCGGGGCCTTGCTTGAAAACCACCTGGCCGGAGACACCAAAACGGGCATTTAATGCGGAAAAATCGGTCATTTTTTATTTCTCTCCAAATGCGGCATGGTACCAAATCAATACGGCTTGGCCATGGCTATTCGCTTACGAATCGTGACGTCAATGGGCAAACAACATCGCCGGATGCCCGGAATTGTGGTACTATGCGCCGCATACGTTGTTTCGCGCCGCGGAAATAAGGCATTTCCATCAAGCGGTCTCCGTTAATCGTCTTACCATACAAATGCGGATTCATATCATGGCCCAATCGACGACCGATGTGACGAAACCCAATGCAACAAGCGCCACGCCGGATAACCACCCTTCCAAACCGCGTCCCTTCAAGGTAGCGCGCGTGGAAAAAATCGATGCGCCGGACGGCATCGTGGGGCAGGACTGGTACCGCTATATCCTTGAAAGTGGCCGCTCCACCATTACCGGCCAGCGCAGCGGATCGCGCAAGGACGTGCTCGCCTATGCCGCACAGTGCGCCGAGCAGCTCAACACCCGTGGACTCACGGGACAGTCCATCTGGAGCCCTCGCGGCAGAAAACCCGCTGCGGCCACCGCCACTTCTACTTAAAATCTTCTGAAAAAAAGACCCCGCCATCTGGCGGGGTCTTTTTTTTGACCTACAGGGACGTAGTAACCCCCTCCGCCCCCTCCGGGGAGGCACGCAACGCACGGGAGGCGAACACCGCACTGCCGCGAGAGCGCAGCGACCCACAGGGATGTGGGGAGGTACGACTCCAGGGATGGAGGAGGTAGAGCCGCGTCTGGAACAGCGGCCGAGAGCAACGCATGGAGCCGTTGCCGAGATGCGCGTAGCGGCGCCTGCTTCAGGCGCTTAGCATCTCATGCTCTTCTTCCACATGCAGCAGTGAATTGTAGCCGCCCGAAAAATTCGGTACGCGCTCAAGGCTGGAACCATCTTCCTGCCATTCACCGTCGACAATAATGCGGTACTGATAAATTCCCGGATTCAGCGCCAGGATCTTCTCCTGTACCCCATCGACCAAACGCGTGGTGACGTTCCGGTCCGGCATCCAGTCGTTGAAGTCGCCGGCGAGTTGCACTTCCTTGCCGGCATGGCCGTAAAAGCGCAGCACCACCTTCTGCCGCCGGCCATTCTCGATCAGCCGCGTTCTCGCCTCTTCGAAGGCAAGGGTCATCGCCGACGTCAGACGCGCCTCGGCGTCACTCACCTCGTCTTCCTCTGCTGCCGTCTCTTGCTTCCTCGTCACGTTCACCGAACCCAGGACAGACATCAACTCAGTCGCCAGACGGTCGTATTGCGATGCGGCGGTCGAAGTGGGATCGTAAGAAATAATCGGAACACCCTTGCGCACCGCTTCCTTCAGACGCACCGTGAACTGCACCATCACCGGCATCACCTCATCCGCAAAGCGTTCGCCGACCTCGTGCAGGAACTCCCGGCACAGACGCGTGCGACTGTCGATCAAGGTCGGCAATACACGAATGGGAATGTCGCGTCCATCCCGCTCGCGCAACGCAGCGACAGCCTCGCACATACGATCGATGCCGTTCAGGCCCAGCATGCTCATCTCGGCCGGTATCAACACCAGGTCAGATACCGCCAAGGCATTGCTGGAGAGCAGACCCATCGATGGCGGACAGTCGATGACGACATAATCATAACGGTCCCGGAGAGAAACAAGATGAATCGCCAGCTGCTGGTCGCGTTCCTCGTGGCTGACCGGAAGATGCTCCGCCGCCGCCAGCGTCATGGTCGCCGGAATCAGGTCTACTCCCGTGAACACATTGGGCAGAATGATTTCCTCGATCACGGCTTCGCCGGTGAACACCTCGTATAAGTCACGCGCCTCCTCGTTGTACATCCCGAACCCGATCGAAGAATGGCCCTGTGGATCGAGATCGAGCAACAACACCCGCTGTTCCTTTTTTCCGAGACACGCGGCCAGGTTGATCGCCGTCGTGGTTTTACCACACCCGCCCTTCTGATTAGCAATGGCAATGATCTTCATATGACACGCACCTCCGGCTTGTGAACAATAAAAAAGGGGGCGGTCAATCGCCCCCTCGGTTTTCCGCCCCGCTCCTCGCTTGGCAATCGCACCCAAGCGGTAACGGAAAGCGACATGGATTGATAAAACAAACAGGACAACGGGTTCCTGTCAGGCTCCTTGTGATGACATCGACCACGCCACTGCCGCTGTGTTGCGCTCGCGCGCAGACAGTCTGGCAGGACAATGGCATGGGACAGAAAAGATTTGGAGAGGAACCGTGCTCGGACAGAACGCAGCGGAACAACAGAACCGGTAGTGCTGTGGCGAATCGAGTGACCTCCCCACCACAGGGGGCACACCGGCAACAGACTTACTATATGCAGCGGCAACCCCTTGTTGGCCAATCCTTTGAACCTCCACGGGAGCACGACGCATAAAAGTTTATTGACATGACAGGGAAAGTCAAGACATGTATAACCGAAATCAAAGCAAGGCTCGGTCTCAACCCCGGCTCTGTCGAGGCATGATCGAATTCATCAAGATCAGTGCGGGGTTTTCATGATAGCTGCCGGGATGCAGGCTGTTCCTCACGGCACCTCTGCTCGGCCTTCTGGCAGCAGGGCAAGATTTAAAAGGTATCCATTCTGTTCGGCTCCATCAACACACGAGGTGAAAAATGAAATCGCAACATGTCGTAACCTTGATTCTGGCCGCCGCGTTGTCGTTCTCCGCCAACTTGGCCCTCGCCGTGGACAAGCCTGACGGCAAACCGAAATCCTCGGAGGGTGCGCGTCAAGGCAGCCGTCCATGCGAGGAGGAAATCAAACGGCTGTGCCCGGACATTAAACCCGGCGACGGCCGCATCGCCGAGTGTGCCCGTCAACACGCAAAAGAATTCTCACCGCAGTGCCAGAAAAAACACCAGGAGATGGAAAAGCACAAACAAGCGCTGGAACACGCGAAGAAAGCCTGCCACGACGATGTGCAGAAATTCTGCAAGGATGTCGATCCGGGCGAAGGGCGAATCGTGCGTTGTCTGGAAGAACACGAAAAAAACCTGTCTGAAGGATGCCGCGCCACGCTGGAGCGCAAGGAATCCAAACGGGATGAGCGCCGCGGCAAACGTTCCGATGAATCGGGTAAAGCACAGCCAGACGGAGATGACAGCAAACGTAACTAGAATCTGTCGAAAAACGAATGTAGGGTGGGCACCGCCCACCGTCGGACAGCCAGCGAAATCGTGTTGGTGGGCGGTGCCCACCCTACAAACTGCGCCAAACACCAGCAGCAAGCTACCTAAGCATCTGCCCTCGGCGCGGCGGCACATTACGCCATCAGTGACTCCAGCAACTCCCATCGGGCATAACACGCGGTCAGTTCGCCGGTGACCACTTCCATTCGCGCGAGTGCGGTGGAAATTTTATCGGCCGGTTGCTGATAGAATTTTGGATCGCTGACTGCGGCTTGCAGCCGCGCCTGCTCCGCCTCCAGCGCTTCAATCTTTCCGGGCAACACTTCCAGTTCGCGCTGTTCCTTGTAGGAAAGCTTGCGTGGCTTCTTGTCCGGGTTGTCTGCCTTGGGCTTGGGCGCGGATGATGCCGCTTTGGGGTGCGCTGCCGTTTCCGCCTTGCTGGAAGCGCTGCTTGCGGAACGCTGGCGCAGCCAATCGGTGTAACCACCGACATACTCGCCAATCTTCCCGCCACCCTCGAACACGAGCGTGCTCGTGACGACATTATCGAGGAATTGCCGGTCGTGGCTGACCAGAAGCAGCGTGCCCTGATAGTCGAGCAGCAATTCTTCCAGCAGCTCCAGTGTCTCCACGTCCAGATCGTTGGTGGGTTCGTCCATGACCAGCACGTTGGCCGGCTGCGCGAACAACCGCGCCAGCAACAAGCGGTTGCGCTCGCCGCCGGAAAGCGTGCTTACCGGAGACAACAAGCGCTCTGGCGGAAACAAAAAATCCTGAAGATAACCGGCGACATGCCGTGTGCGGCCGTGGATAGTCACCGACTGGCCGCTGCCGATGCTCTCCATCACCGTGGCTGCCGGATCGAGCTGGGCGCGCTGTTGATCAAAATACGCCGCTTGCAGCTTGGTACCGCGACGCAGGTAGCCGCTGTCCGGAGGCAACTCTCCCAACAACAACTTGATCAGCGTGCTCTTGCCGGCGCCATTGGGCCCGATGATGCCGATGCGGTCGCCGCGCATGATGCGCACGGAAAAATCCTTGACGACAACACTGTCGCCGAAACTCAGGTTGACCTCTTTGGCCTCGAACACGAGTTGACCCGATTGGCCGCCCTCTTCCAGTTGCAGATCGACCTTGCCGATACGCTCGCGACGCTGGCGCCGCTCCTCACGCAAGGCTTCGAGGGCGCGCACGCGTCCTTCGTTGCGCGTGCGCCGCGCCTTGACGCCCTGCCGGATCCACGCCTCTTCCTGGGAGAGCTTCTTGTCGAACAGTGCCGCATGCTGCGCCTCGGTCTCGAGCTGATCGCTCTTGCGGCGCAGATAGTCGTCGTAATTGCCCGGCCAGGAAGTCAGCGCCCCGCGATCCAGTTCGATGATGCGCGTGGCCAGTCGTTTCAGGAACGCACGATCATGGCTGATGAAAAGCACCGCCCCGGAATAGTTGACCAGGAAATCCTCAAGCCAGGCGATGGCCTCGATATCGAGATGGTTCGTAGGCTCATCCAGCAACAGCAGGTCCGGCTCGCCCACCAGCGCCCGGGCCAGCAACACCCGCCGCCGCCAGCCACCGGAAAGGGTGTGCATGGCCACCGTACCGTCCAGCCCCAGGCGCGAGAGCACCGTTTCCACCCGTTGCTCCAGCCGCCAGCCGTCGGCGGCCTCCAGTTCGTGCTGCGCTTGCGCCAGACGTTGCTCCGCCTCCGGTGTGTGGTTCTGGGCCAACTCCTGCAGGGCATGGTGGTATTGCGTAAGCAACTGGCCCTGCTCCGCCAGTCCGCCGGCCACGACATCGAACACGGGATCGTGGCTGTCGGTCGTCACTTCCTGCGACAGTACCGCAATGCGCGTGCCCGGACGAATCCAGATATTGCCTTCGTCCGGCACAGCCTCACCGCTTAACAGGCGCACCAGCGACGACTTGCCCTCGCCATTGCGCCCCACCAGGCACACGCGCTCACCGCGGCGGATCTCAAACTTCACACCATCGAGCAACGGGCGATGGCCATAGGCGAGGGAAACTTTATCGAGACGAAGCAGGGGCATCGGGTAATTTGGTCCGGGAAAATGGGATAGCCGACTGTTGCCGGCCATCGGGCGTCACATCAGGAAATCCACGCCACGGGCTGTGTGTGGTCAGGTAAAATCGAAATCGTAGAACTCAAGACCCATTCCTTGATCGGTGATGCGCGTCACGCGCGCACCGAAGGTCGACGCCTCCTCTCCCGGGAGTGCGCCGTAAATACGAATCGTCACAGCCGAGCCGATGGGCAGGCACTTATCGCGCGGCATCAACACAAACGCCCCGCCCGCGCTGAGATCCTGGGTATAGACCGTGACCTTGCCGAGCGCGGAACCGATAATCTCGGCCTGAAGCGAAATGAGCTTGCGTGGTCGCTTGCGACGATCGTCATCCTGCTTGTTCACGAATCGGTTCTCCGAAAAACGTTTCCCATGCTCATGGAGAGCGCGACTCTAGCAAATTTTGACAATAAAGTGGATTTTCCAGTCGACAGCGGCTCAGGCATCGCCCCTGAGACTCAAGGCATATTCGTACAACCGGTTTTTCTTGAGCCCGGTGATCCTGGCCGCAAGCGCGGCGGCCTGGCTGACCGGCAGTTCTTCGAGCAGGATTTTAAGGACGCGCTCGGCGTCCGCGTCCATGGCGTCCTGTTCCGCACGCAGGGCGCCGTGGACAAGAATGACAAATTCGCCGAGCTGCTGGTCGGGATCGCGCTGGGTCCATTCAAGCAGTTCCGCCAACGTGCCGGAGTGAATCGTCTCGAACTGCTTGGTCAGCTCGCGCGCAAGCACGGCTTCGCGCTCGCCCCCGAAGACCTCGGCCATGTCCTTGAGACAATCGAGAATGCGGTGCGGGCTTTCGTAAAATATAAGGGTACGGGCCTCGCCATGCAGTTTTTCAAAAGCGGCGCGGCGCGCGGCGGATTTCGGCGGCGGGAACCCCTCATACACAAAGCGGTCCGAAGGAAGACCGGAGGCGGAAAGCGCGGCAATGGCCGCACAGGCGCCGGGCACGGGAATCACGCGAATACCCGCTTGGCGGGCGGCGCGTACCAGTGGGTATCCCGGGTCGCTCACCAGTGGGGTACCCGCATCGGTTATAAATGCGATAGACTTATTATCCTTCAGCAATTCAATCAGCTTTGGAACCTGCTCACGCTCATTATGCTCATGGACGGCCACCGTTTTCGTGCCAATACCGAAATGCCGCAGCAACTTGCCGCTGTGGCGCGTATCCTCGGCCGCGATGAGATCAACCTCGGACAGGATGCGCGCGGCGCGCGGGGTCATGTCCTCGAGGTTGCCGATTGGCGTGGCCACCATGTAAAGCACACCCGCGTTTATTGAGGCGGTATGATTCATCTTGAACATAAGCTGCGCTCTGTATCCTGCCTTGGCTCGAGTTTGAGGCCGTCTTACCGCCTCAATAAACAAAAATCATTAACATTTTTTGTTATTGGCCCGGCACGTTCGTATTATCACCAAGGCCATAATACTTGTCGCACACTGTCTTCGTTTAAAAACGGTGATGCCGGGTCAATAACGCGAAAGTCTCTGATTCGATACTTTCGCGCATTCTAAACAGGAAACTGCATGAAACCTATTCGCTGGCTTGCCATCCTTATAATAAGTGCCGCCCTGCTCACTGGCTGCGAAACCACGCGCATGGCGCCGTCCACCGAGCCGCCGGCCAGCGCCGCCGTGGCGGAAAAGGCCGAGCGCGGCGGCGAATACGTGCTGGCCGCGCACGAATACACACGTCTGGCACAAACCGCCCCAGCGCCGCAAAAGCAGCACTTTCAATTGCAGGCCGTGACCGCCTTCCTCAAGGCAGGACAGATGGGCGATGCGCACTCGCTGGTGGAAACCATCAATGTCACGCGCATTGATCCCTCCTTCCTGGCGCGCAAACGCATTCTGCAGGCGCGTCTGGCCAGCATGGAAGGCACGCACGAAAAGGCGATCCGCCTGCTCGATGAGGCCAGCCGTGTGC
>CAYIQV010000039.1:0-1003 GCA_964365635.1 uncultured Acidiferrobacteraceae bacterium | reverse complement strand
CAATCTCAACCCGTCGACGCTTTCCGATATCCCCAGCGCACGGGCCCAGGCGGAACTGGCGCTAGACAATCCCATTGGCGCGGTGCGCAACCTCCTGAGTCGCCAACAGTACATCGTCAACAAGGAGGACGTGGCGGAGAACCAGAAACAACTGTGGAAGATCCTCGTTTCGCTGCCACGCGCACGACTCTCGATGGAATTCAACAATGCACGCGATTCAGCGCTCAGCGGCTGGATCGAGCTGGCGCTGATTGCCGTGGAGAACACCGGCAATACCCACCGTCTGACCAATGCCGTCGAGCAATGGAAGAAAACCCACCCCACGCACGCCGCGCTCGAGTCCCTCGTCCCGACGATTACCGCGTCCGTCCCAAGTATTTCCGGGCGTACCGACCGTATTGCACTGCTGTTGCCGCTCACATCCGGGTACGCCGTCGCGGCGCAGGCCGTGCACGACGGCTTCATGGCAGTGGATGCCGCCAATGCCGACCCTGACAAGCCCAAAATAAAAGTCTATGACATCGGCGCCGATCCCGCGAAGGCGCCAGAGTTCTATGACATGGCCGTGAACGACGGCGCACAATTTATCGTCGGCCCGCTCGGGCGCGAGGCGGCCGAAACCATCATGCGCCAGGCAAACCTCAAGGTACCGACACTGATGCTGAGCCATACCGACGAAGAACCGGGTTCAGTGGCGAAATATCTTTTCCAGTTCGGCCTGCCGCCGGAACAGGAAGCGCGCCAGGTGGCCGAACGCGGCTATCTCGATGGCCATCGCCAAGCCGCCGTGTTCTATCCGAAGTCGCCTTGGGGCGAGCGCATGACGACGGCGTTTACCAATCACTGGCAGCGCCTGGGCGGCGTGGTCGTGTCGAGTCAACCTTACAATGAGGTGGACAACGACTTCTCCGATTCCATCAAACTCCTTCTCAATATCACTCAAAGCGAGGAACGCAAGGATCTGCTCCAAAAGACACTGGGCCAGAAACTGCAATTCGAATCG
>CAYIQV010000038.1:0-10219 GCA_964365635.1 uncultured Acidiferrobacteraceae bacterium | reverse complement strand
GAGGTAGAGCATGGTCGGCGCGATGTCCTCGAGGGCGCCGGTGGCGGCCAGGGTGGCGCTGCGACCGACGTAAACAAAAGGCACGGGGTTAGTGGTGTGGGCCGTGTGCGGCTGGCCGGTTTCAAAGTCAAACATCTGTTCGGCATTGCCGTGATCCGCCGTGATCAGCATTTCGCCGCCCACGGCGAGTACCGCTTCCAGCAGGCGTCCGAGGCACTGATCCACCGCTTCAATGGCCTTGACCGTGGCCTCGAAGTCGCCGGTGTGGCCGACCATGTCGGGATTGGCGATATTGCAGATGATGATGTCGTAGCCGCCGCCGCGGATGGCTTTGGTGACTTCGTCCGTCAGGCGTGGTGCGTTCATCTCGGGTTTGAGATTATACGTGGCCACATCCGTGGGCGAGGGAATCAGCAGCCGGTCCTCAAATTCAAATGGTGTTTCCACCCCGCCATTGAAGAAGAATGTCACGTGCGCGTATTTTTCGGTCTCGGCGATGCGCAGTTGACGCTTGCCGAGACTCGCGAGATAGGCGCCCATGACATTGCGCAGGCGTTCTGCCGGGAACGCGACCGGCACGTGGAATTCGGAGTTGTATTCGGTCAGGCTGATGAAGGCCCCGAGTTTCGGGTTCACGGCACGATGAAAGGCGTCGAAATCCTTCTCGATAAAGGGACGGGTGATCTGGCGCGCGCGATCGGAGCGGAAGTTCATGAAGATCAGCACATCGCCGTCGACGATGTGTGCCGGTTGTTCCCCTGCGGGCACAATCGCGGTGGCCTTGACGAATTCATCGGTCTCGCCGCGGGTATACGCCAGTTCCAGAGCCTCGGAGGCGGAGCGCGCGGTGTACTCCGCCTTGCCCTGGGTCATCAGGTCGTACGTGGCCTGGATGCGCGGCCAGCGGTGATCGCGATCCATTGCATAATGGCGGCCAATGACGGAGGCGAAACCGCAAGCAGGCCGTCCCTGTCCTGCGGCCCTCGCCTCGATCCCATCGGCGAACCGCCCACGGTTGATGGCAGCGAATTTTTTTTCCATGGCCTTGATGGAGGTGGCCGCACTCTGCGGAGGCGTGTCGCGGCCATCGAGAAAGGCATGCAGGTAGAGTTTGGTGACACCACGTTTAGTGGCCAGCTCGACCATGGCGTGAATGTGATCTTCGTGGCTGTGCACGCCGCCAGGGGACAACAGGCCCATGATATGCACCGCTTTCCCGGTTTGCAGGGTGAGATCGATGGCGTCGGTCAGTGTTTTATTCGTGAAGAACGTCCCGGTGCTGATGGCGCGATTGATCCGGGTGTACTCCTGATACACCACACGCCCGGCGCCGATGTTGAGATGGCCGACTTCGGAGTTGCCCATCTGGTTGGAGGGCAGGCCGACGGCCGCTTCCGAGGCGTAAATCAGCGTATGGGGGTACTTACTCCAGATGGCGTCCCATGTGGGTTTGCGGGCGGCGGCAATCGCGTTGTATTGACTGTCCTGCCTATAGCCCCATCCGTCTAAGATGAGCAGAACCAAGGGTTTAGGGATTGAAGACATGATCCATTACTCAAAATTGCAATATTTTCACTACCTTTCCAAAGTAATTATTATTGTATAATGTTTTCGCTCACGTAACAGCACGGTTCGCCGGTCAGGGATGCAGGGCGTGGCTAAGCGCGATCTACAGAGGCTCGATGACATGAGTGTGGCTGCCGAAAAAGTAGCAGATGTATTGATTACCAACGAAGAAGATATTCACCTCGCTTCCCGTTCCCTGAAGGCCATGGCGCATCCGTTGCGCCTTAAGATCCTTTGTATCCTCGGGGGAAATACCGAGGTCAGCGTTCAGGACATCGTGGAGCAGGTCGGTACCTCGCAGAGCAACATTTCCCAGCATCTCACGATGTTGCGTGACAAGGGCATACTGGCTTCGCGCAAGGACGCCAACAAGGTGTATTACCGGATCGGGGATCCAAAAATACTGCAACTGATCGGTTCACTGCGAGATGCTTTCTGCTCGGGCCGTCGCTGAGCGTTAGCGTCAAAATTCGATGAGCCATCCGGCACGGCCGACACGAGGGTCGGGTAGTCAGTTGGCGGCACCCACCAGGATCTTCATTAACACTATCTTATGACCATGCAATTCATCCTTCATAACTGGTATCTCTTTGCCGGCTTGGCCGTGGTGATGTTTCTGCTCGTTGCCGGGCCGATCAGCCAGGCGGTGTATGGCGTCAAGCTTGCCAACCCCGCGCAGGCGGTGCTGCTCATGAACCACGACGCGGCGGTGGTCGTGGACGTCTGTGAAGCCAATGAATACAAGGCGGGACATATTCCGAACGCGGTCAATCTTCCGCTCTCGCAGCTAAAGGGTCGTGAGCGCGATCTGGACAAGCACAAGGACAAACCCATCATCGTCACCTGCCGTAGCGGCAATCGTTCGATGAAGGGCGCGGTGCTCTTGCGCAAGCACGGTCTGCCGACGGTCTACTCCCTTTCCGGGGGATTGCTTGCCTGGGAGCGGGACAACCTGCCGGTGGAAAAATAATCATGGCCCGGGTGCTGGTGTACGGCACGCGTGTCTGCCCTTATTGCCGGATGGCGGAGCGGCTGCTGGAAAAAAAAGGCGTACAGGCGGAGAAGGTCATGGTCGACGAAAACCCTGTACAACGTGAAGAGATGGTCCGCCTGTCGGGCCGCACCAGCGTGCCGCAGATTTTCATCGACGCGAAGCATGTCGGGGGTTACGCCGACATGGTGGCTCTGGATCGAGAAGGGCAGCTGGACGCCCTCTTGAGCCAGACGTAAGGCGAGACGCCTGGTGAATGATTACAACTGAAAATAACTAGCGAGGGTATAGCGGTGGAACAGAATATTGTCTTCAATCTGGAAAAGATTTATCTCAAGGATGTCTCCTATGAGGCACCGGGAGTGCCACACGCGTTCACGCAGCAACAGACGGCTGCCGAGATCACTGTGAACCTTGGCGTGGAACATGCTCCGCTCGACCCCGAGCAGGGCCTGTACGAGGTGGTCATGACCGTGACCACGACCGCCAAACGCGAAAACAAGAACGTCTTTCTGGTGGAAGTGAAACAGGCGGGTGTGTTTCGTCTCAACGGCGTGGACGGCGAGACGCTGCAACGAGCGCTCGAGATCAGCTGTGCGTATGTGCTGCTGCCATTCGCCCGCGAAGCCATCAACGACCTCGTCAGCAAGGGTGGTTTCCCGCAGCTGCTGATCAACCCGATCAATTTCGAGGGTTTGTACGAGCAGAAACTGGCGGTTCAGCCGGGCAAGGTCAGCATCAATTAGGGTGTGCGGAGTGAGCGCCACCAACGGTCTTTTGCCCCGCTCGCCCCACATTCCACGCGATGACGGCCGATAACCATTCCCCCATTGCGGTGCTCGGGGCCGGGTCCTGGGGCACGGCCCTGGGTCTGTTGCTGGCGCGTAATGGCTACACCGTGTGGCTGTGGGGGCACGACAGCGCCCGCATGGCACGACTTCAGCACGAGCGCATCAATGCTGCGCACCTGCCGGACATGCCGTTTCCGCCCAATCTGCACATCCGCGAAGACATCACCGAACTCTCGAAAGATGCCCAACGCTTTTTGATCGCCGTGCCGAGTCACGCTTTTCGCGGCACGCTCGCGGCGCTGAAATCGGGCTTGAGCGACAAGGCGATTCTGGCTTGGGCCACCAAGGGGCTGGAGCCGGGCAGTGGCAAGCTGTTGAGTCAGGTGGCGACGGAAACGCTGGGCAGTCGTGAACGGCTCGGTGTGATTTCCGGGCCGACCTTTGCGCGTGAAGTGGCGCAGCAACTTCCGACCGCTTTTACCGTGGCCGCAGAGGATGAAAAGGTGGCGGAGGAAATCGCGGGCTGGCTTCGCAGCGATCGCGTGCGCGTGTACACCTGCCGCGATGTCGCCGGCGTACAGTTGGGCGGCGCCATCAAGAATGTGATGGCCATCGCCGCCGGCATCAGCGACGGTCTGGGTTTCGGCGCCAACGCGCGTGCCGCGCTCATCACCCGTGGTCTGGCGGAACTGACGCGTCTCGGCATGGCCATGGGCGGCCGTCAGGAAACCTTCATGGGGCTCACCGGCGCCGGCGATCTGATTCTCACCTGCACCGACAATACCTCGCGCAACCGTCAGGTTGGTTTGGGGCTCGGCAGGGGCCGCAAGCTTCCCGAGATTCTCAGCGAGATGGGGCAAGAAGCCGAAGGCGTTGCCACCGCGCGCGAGCTTTACCGTCTGGCCAAGGAAAAAAACGTGGACATGCCCATCACTGAACAGGTGTATCGCGTACTCTATGAAAACCTCCCGCCGCAGATGGCGGTCGAGGCGTTGCTCACGCGTGAGCCGCGGCAGGAGTGATCATCCTCCACCGCTGAAGCTGTGCTGCCGCCATGCTTCGTACACTACTACCGCGACCGCATTTGACAGGTTAAGGCTGCGGTTGCCGGGCCTCAGCGGCAACCGCAGGCGGCACTCCTCCGGAAGGTTGTCGAGCAGGTTCTGCGGCAGACCACGAGTTTCAGGGCCGAACAGCAGCGCATCGTTCTCCTTATATAGCGTGGCAGTATAAAAACGCCGCGCGCGGGTGGAGAAGGCGAGCACGCGCGGCGGCCGCACTGTTTCGAGAAAAGCCTCGAAGCCCGGATAGGTTTGCACATCCACCCACTCCCGATAATCCAGCCCGGCGCGCCGGAGCTCCTTGTCTTCCAGCTTGAACCCCAATGGCTCGATGAGATGCAGCCGTGCCCCGGTATTGACGCACAGGCGCGTGTGGTCAGGCAGGACGAACGAGCGCAGCGAGTAGGGCTACATTATTTGCCGGTATTGGGCGGGATTTCTGGCTGGTACAGAACAATATGAAACATCGTTTTCAGTTATTCCCAATGCTATTGGAGGCATAAATCGGCTGGAAATGGCGTATTTGGCCCAGAACTTGCAAAAAAATCCCGGAATCGCGGGCAGTTGTGGCCGGTTATCCCGGCCGGCAACTGGTGTTTGTCCTTCCATGTTATAGAGTTAGGGAAGGATTCTATATCTATGACGAAGTATTAACAGCGGCAGGGTGCTATGGCAGTCTCTACAGCGGAACGTCCAAAAAAAATCCGGATCGGCGATCTTTTGATCGCCCACAAAGTTATTTCGCAAGAGCAGTTGAATGCGGCACTGGCGGACCAGAAGAAGAGCGGCCGCAAGCTCGGTCGTGTGCTGGTGGAGAACGGCTTTATCGCCGAAGACCAATTACTCAATTTTCTTTCCCAGCAGCTCAACATCCCCTACGTTGATCTCAAGCGCTACAACTACAAGCCAGAAGTAGTGCGGCTGATTCCCGAAACCCACGCCCGGCGATTCCGCGCGCTGGCCCTGCAAGACAGTCCCGAAGGGCTGCTGGTCGGCATGGCCGATCCCACGGATATTTTTGCTTACGATGAACTTTCGCGCGTGCTGCGCCGTTCGCTGCGCTTGGCGGTCGTCAAGGAGTCAGAGCTTCTCAAGACCATCGACCGCGTCTATCGCCGCACCGAGGAAATCAGCGGCCTGGCCCAGGAACTGGAGCAGGAGGTGGCTTCCTACGCCGTGGATCTGGGCGAGCTGGCGGCGGCGGAAGGGCTGACCGATGCCCCGGTGGTCAAGCTGCTGCAAAGCATGTTCGAGGACGCCGTGCAGGTGAATGCCTCGGATATTCACATCGAGCCGGATGAAAAGGAACTGCGTATCCGCTTTCGCATCGACGGCGTGTTGCGTGTGCAGACGACGGCTGACCGGCGCATCGCTCCTGCCCTGGCCTCACGCCTCAAGCTGATGGCGGGGCTCGACATTTCCGAGAAGCGCATGCCACAGGACGGGCGCACCAATTTTCGCATTCGCGACAGGAATATCGATGTGCGTATGTCGACCATGCCGGTGCAGCACGGCGAGTCCGTGGTGCTGCGTCTGTTGAACCCCTTTACCGGCGTGTTCAATCTCGGTCAGGTAGGCATGCCGAACACCATGTTGGAGCGGTTCCGGCGCATTGTGCACAGCCCGAACGGAATGGTGCTCGTGACCGGCCCGACCGGCAGCGGCAAGACCACGACGCTGTACGCCGCGTTGCATGAACTCAACCGTCCAGAATCCAAGATTCTGACCGTCGAAGACCCGGTGGAATATCGCATCAACGGGATTAACCAGGTCCAGGTCAACGCCAAGATCGAGCTGACCTTCGCGCGGGTGCTGCGCTCGATGCTGCGCCAGGACCCGGACATCATTCTTGTTGGTGAAATGCGCGACCAGGAGACGGCGGAGATCGGCCTGCGCGCGGCCATGACCGGCCACTTCGTGCTCTCGAGCCTGCACACCAACGACGCCGTGTCCACGGCGTTGCGCCTGGTCGACATGGGCGTGGAACCGTACATGGTGGCGTCGTCGTTGCGCGGCATTGTTTCGCAGCGCCTGATACGACGCATTTGCGAATCCTGCGCCGAGCCGGTGGAGCTTTCGCCGGCGATGATGGCGCTGGTCCGGGCCGAGGCCGGTGACAAGGCGGATACCCTGAAATTCAAGCGTGGCCGTGGTTGCAACCACTGCAACAGCACCGGTTACCTTGGTCGTACCGGCATTTTTGAATACCTGGAAATCGACGACGTGTTGGTGGAGGCGTTGCACGGCGGTGATCCGCTGACATTTGCCAATGTCGCGAGGAAGCAGCCGGGTTTTCAAACGTTGCGGCGCAGCGCCATCATTCTGGCGGCCCAGGGGCTGACCACGATGGATCAGGTGGTGCGCGCCACCTTCGGCATGGAGGAATAGTCTTATGGAAGTTCTGATTTATGGGCACTTCTATAAATTGGAAAACACCTTCTCCCTCCGGGAGAAGGTTGGGATGAGGGGATATAAATTCATGCGTTTACTCCCCTCACCCTAAGCCCTCTCCCGAAGGGAGAAGGGATTTTTAGAAGTGCCCTTATATGATTGTTTGCCGCAAAGACGCAAAGTGCGCAAAGAAAGGCGGAGCGTAATCAAAGACAAAAAACTCTTTGTGTCCTTTGCGTCTTTGCGGCAAAAACTATTATTCAGAAGACCTTTATTGTCTATACGAACGGATCAGGTAAACCAAATATTATGCCGATGTTTCAATATAAGGGGCGCAACCAGCGCGGCGAAGCCGTGAAGGGTCAGATCGAGGCGGTGTCGCCCGACGCCGTGGCCACGCAGCTTTTTAACAGCGGCATCGTTCCCATCGACATCGTGATTGCCCGCGCGGGTCAGGACATCCTGGGCGAGCTTCAAGCGCGACTGAGCCGGCGCAAGATCGAGCTCATGGATCTCGTTCTTTTCAGCCGCCAGATGTATACCTTGGCCAAAGCCGGTGTGCCGCTGTTGCAGGCGCTGCGCGGTCTGCGCGAATCGACACACAATCAGACCATGGCCGATATCATTCGCAGCATCGGTGAAAGCCTCGACTCCGGGCTGGATCTCACGAGCGCGCTGCGACGCCATCCGGACGTTTTTCCAACACTTTATATCAGCCTGATTCAGGTGGGCGAAACCACCGGCACTCTGGATGAAGTCTTCCTGCGTCTGGCCTTATATCTCGAGCGCGAGAAAGACACGCGTGATCGTGTCAAGTCCGCAACCCGTTATCCCATGTTCGTGGTGATCGCCGTGGTGGTTGCCTTGTTCATCATCAACATGTTCGTCATCCCGGCCTTTGCCAAGATTTACGCGAACTTCCATGTCGAATTGCCGTGGGCCACAAAGCTTTTGATTGCCACGTCAAAATTCACCGTGGCCTATTGGCCCGTGATGCTTGTTAGTTTGATCGGCGCGGTCTTCGCCATTCGTTATTACATTAACACCCCCGAAGGGCGCTACCGCTGGCACAAGCTCAAAATCAGGTTGCCGGCGGTGGGCAACATTATTTTTATTTCCACCCTGGAACGCTTCACCCGCACCCTGGCGCTCATGATCCGCACCGGCGTTCCCCTGGTGCAGGGCATGACGGTCGTGAGTCGCGCCGTGGACAACGATTTTGTCGGCGAGCGTATCCTGCAGATGCGCGATGGCGTCGAACGCGGCGAGACCATTTCCCGCACCGCGGCCGCTACGGGCCTCTTCCCCCCGTTGGTGATACAGATGATCAGCGTGGGCGAGGAAACGGGAGCGGTGGACGAGCTGATGATGAACGTTTCCGATTATTACGAGCGCGAGGTCGATTATTCCGTCAAAAACCTGAGCGATGCCCTGCAGCCGCTGTTGATCGTGGTGATGGGTATTTTAGTGCTGATTCTGGCGCTGGGTGTGTTCCTGCCTATGTGGGACATGGTGCAGTTCGCGCGCCAGCGCTGATGGCCAAGCCCATGACCTGTATTGAGAAACTGGACAAGGTTTATTTCGTAAACTACGGTTTTATTATAGTTGCCATGTCAGGGTGGGTCTGAAAGGTGATCCGGAAGATCCGCAGGGAAACCGCTCAGCAGCAGGGCCCGGACCGGCTAATTCGCGGGTTTTCCCTGCTCGAGCTCGTAGTCGTGATCGTGATCATCTCGATCCTGCTTACGGTAGCGATTTCCCGGCTTTTAGCCCTGCAAGTCGACGCCGAGCGGGTGGCCATGGAGACGGTTGCCGGTACCCTGCGCAGCGCAATTGGCATAAAGGTTGCAGAACATATTGTCCGGCAGAACATCGCCGGGCTTAAGGATCTGGAGGGTAGCAACCCGATGGACCGGCTGGCCGAATTGCCCAAGAATTATCTGGGTGAACTGGATGGCCCCGACCTCAGCCGTCTGGAAGACGGCAACTGGTATTTCGATACCCGCAGCCGGGTGTTGGTGTACCTGGTACGGAACAAAGGGTTTTTTACCAGTGGGTTGGATGATCTTCCACGCGCTGGATTTGTGATTCGTCTGGTCTATGCTGACAGGAATAGTAACGGTGTCTTTGATCCGGGGGTCGATTCGATAGAGGGTTTGCGGTTGGCGGCGGTCGCGTCTTACGCATGGAGTAACTAAGGCAAACCGCGTGGGTTAATTGGTTGTTTAAATTTGACAGCAGGAGATACGCAATGAAAAAGCAGCAAGCAGGTTTTACCTTGATTGAACTGGTGTTGGTGATCGTGATTCTCGGCATTCTGGCGGCCACGGCCTTGCCGCGGTTTTCCGATTTATCGACTGAGGCCCGTATCGCCGCAGTCAATGGCTTGGCAGGTGGAGTTCGCAGTGCCTCCGCCCTGGCCAAGGCGACCCAGTTAGCCAAAAGTCTGGGTTCAAGTACGGCTATTACTATGGAAGGGGTAAATATAGACATGCTCAACCGTTATCCGGATGCGTCTACTACCGGCATTCAGGCCGCGCTTTCGGACATCACCGGGTTCGGTGCTTTCGGCGCGGTCACCGCTAACGCCTTCGAAAAGACGGGCGCAGGCACTCCAGCCAACTGCGCGGTGGGATATACGGCGGCAACGGCCACCGTGGGTCCGGTCATTACCACTTCAACGGGTGGCTGTTAATTAATTAAGAGCCTGCTTGTCTAGATATGGGTGGGCCGCCAGAACGCGGCCCACCCATTTTTCTGTTTTCTGGTGTTGAAAATAGTGCTGCCTAGGCGACCAGTCCTCCTGTGCGGTACATGGCCCTCTCAGGCGGCAGCCCTTGTCCTCGCGTGTTCAGTTGCGACCGCTCTCTTTTTTCACGGGTATAACGTCGATCTCTTTGGTCTGGCGCAGGTTCTGCTCATCGTCTGGCTGACGCGCATTGCCTGGCAAGGATATGAAGCCGGCATTGTCATTCCCAAGACAGGGTTGGCAATTTCTCTCACACTTTTCTGGTCCTGGCTGGGTGTCGCGCTGGTATTGAGCCCCGTCCCCTACATCAGTATGGCGAGCACGTGGTGGATAGGAAGTCTGCCGCTGGTTTTCTGGATGTTCACACTGGCGCCGGACCGCGACCGGGTCTGGAAATCCGTTTCCGTGTTGATTCTTGTCGTGGGTCTCGCGCTGGCCGTGACGGCGGCCTATCAACTGCTGTTTCGGCAAGTGTCGCCGCGTTCAGTGTTCCTCAACATCAATTCCCATGCCGCCCTGTTGAATCTGATCGCGTTGCCGGTCGCCGGTTATTTTTTCATGGTTCGCGCGGCGAAAGGACGTTGGGACGCCTTATCCACCGCTCTGGCTGTTGCCTTGTTTGTACTGGTGTACGGTGTGGCGATCACCAAAGGCCGCGCGGCCACGCTGA
>CAYIQV010000037.1:0-10222 GCA_964365635.1 uncultured Acidiferrobacteraceae bacterium | reverse complement strand
GCCGCCGCCGATTTTGCCGGCACTATCCTCGGCGGGCGCCAGCCGAGGGGCGGCCCCGGCTGCGTGGCCGTGGCACGGGCCATCGTCGCTGGCGGGTTGACCGACTACTACAAACACCGCACTGCCGCCGCGCCCACGGCGCGCGAGGTCGTTCCCGAATTCCTGCGTCAAACCGCACTCTATGACCATCCCGAGGTACAAAAAAGTTTTGTCCAGGTCGCGGATGCGCATGTGCGCGAGGCCGCGCTGATTCTCGAAGGCATCACCTGCGCCGCCTGCATCTGGCTCAACGAGCGCCATATCGCGCGCCTACCCGGCGTGTTGTCCGTGCATATCAACTACGCCACGCACCGCGCGCGCGTGAGATGGGACGAGCAGAAGATTCACCTGAGCGACATCCTCACGGCCATCAGTCGCATCGGTTATCTCGCCCACCCCTACGATCCGGGACGCAGCCAGCAGTTGCTGGAGGCCGAGCGCAAGCAGTTGTTGCGCCGCCTGGGCGTGGCCGGCGCGCTCACCATGCAGGTAATGATTCTGGCGGAGGCACTGTATGTCGGCGGCTGGACCGGAATGGAGACGCAATACCGCGACTTCTTTCAGTGGACCAGCCTGCTGCTGACGCTGCCGGTGCTGCTGTATTCGGCGCAGCCTTTTTTCCAGTCCGCCTGGCGCGATCTCAAGCAGGGGCGGACGGGGATGGACGTGCCCGTCAGCCTCGGCATGGTCACGGCGTTCGCGGCCAGCGTCTGGACCACCGTCACCGGGCAGGGCGAGGTGTATTACGACTCGGTCACCATGTTCGCGTTCTTCCTGCTGACGGGACGCTATTTCGAACTGCGGGCGCGCCACCGCGCGGCCGAGGCCTCGGAGACGCTGGTGCACGCCACCCCAGCCATGGCCACACGGCTAGCGTCCGATGGCGGTGGGGACAGTCAGGAAACCGTACCGGTGGCACACCTTAACCCCGGCGACCGCGTGCTGATCCGCCCCGGCGAACCCGTGCCGGCCGACGGCAGCGTGCTCGAAGGCCGATCGAGCGTCGATGAATCCCTGCTCACCGGCGAGAGCCGGCCGATCACCAAGAGTCCGGGACAAACGCTCATTGGCGGTTCGATCAACATCGAAAGCGTATTGATTGCGCGCATCGAAAAAACCGGCCCGGACACCGTGCTGTCCGCCATTCTGCGCCTGCTGGATCGTGCCAGCGCCGAAAAACCGCGGCTGGCGCAGCTCGCCGATCGCGCCGCCGCCTGGTTTGTGGTGGCGCTGTTGCTGCTCACGGCGGTCGTCGCGTTCTACTGGTGGCGACACGACCCCGCCCAGCTGCTTCCCATTGTCATCGCCGTACTGGTGGTCACCTGCCCCTGCGCCCTGTCGCTGGCCACGCCCACGGCGCTGACGGCGGCTACTGGCCGCCTGACTCAACTTGGCATCCTCACCACCCGCGGCCATGCGCTCGAGACCCTCGCGCGCGCCACGCATTTTGTCTTCGACAAAACCGGCACGCTCACACTCGGGCGCCTGCGTCTGCTTGGCACTCGCACTTTTTCCGCCATGGAGGAACAGGACTGCCTGCGCATTGCCAGTGCGCTGGAGCGCCATTCGGAACATCCGATTGCCCGAGCACTCCTGGAGACGCTTGGCCCTAACGCCCCCCTGCAAACCTCTGATGTCGCCAGTACGCCGGGCGGCGGTATCCAAGGGAAGGTATCGGGGAAAATGTATTACCTCGGCACCCCTGATTTTGTCGCCGCCCAAACCGGCACCATTCCTCCCGCAAATATTTTGCCAGCCCTGCAACAGGATGGCGCCACCTTGGCGATATTGGCGAGTTCGGAACAGTGGCTGGCAGCCTTCGCCTTGGGCGATGAACTGCGCCCCGGCGCGCGCGAACTGATCGCCGAACTGAAACGTCAGGGAAAATCGGTGTGGCTCCTGACCGGCGACCATGAGCAGGCGGCGCGGCGCGTCGCCCACGAACTTGGTATCAAGGAACTGGCCTGGGACCTCAAACCCAACGACAAGCTTGAAAAAATTCGTGCCCTGCAGCAACAGGGCGCGATCGTGGCCATGGTCGGCGATGGCGTCAACGACGCCCCGGTGCTGGCGGCTGCTCAAGTCTCTATTGCCATGGGCAGTGGCGCGCCGATTGCGGCCACGGCGGCGGATATGATCCTGCTGTCGTCACAACTCGACCGGCTGGTGCAGGGGTTGGAGATCGCGCGCCGCGCATTGCGCATCATCCGGCAAAACCTCGCTTGGGCGTTGGGCTACAACCTGATTGCCGTACCCGCGGCCGTCATGGGTTACGTGCCACCCTGGCTGGCGGCCATCGGCATGTCCGCGAGTTCGCTGCTGGTTGTGGTCAACGCCCTGCGGCTGACCCGGCGCTCCTCTCGAAAGAACCCCTCGCCAGCCGCCGCGGTTCCGGCCACACTCTGAGCCATGGAGATTCTCTACCTGCTGATCCCGCTCGCCGTGATCCTCGCCGGGGTCATCATATGGGGTTTTTTCTGGTCGGTGAAATCCGGCCAGTTCGATGATCTCGAAGGACCAGCACACCGGATACTCATGGACGACGACAAGCCCTCCGGCCAGCCATCCGGAGACTCTGCCCAACGACCACGCGCGCCGCAGGACGACAAAAACCCTCGCCCCTGAGCGCCGGTTTCTGGCATCGATCCAGTAGTACTTTGCGACCAGCTGTCATACACTAATTGCGGCTGAAAACAGGGATGGCTATGCGCGCAATCCACGGTACAAAAAACACTGCGCCACAACCACGCCGCCACTACCGCGGCAGTCTATCATTCACTGTCATTTCCGATCTCGTCACCCGAATAGGCCCCGCGTAAGGAGAACCATGCGCAAGATCATGCTGCTCAATGCCAAAGGCGGTTGCGGAAAAAGCACCATGGCAACCAATCTCGCCAGCTACTACGCCTCACAAGGAAAATCCGTAGTCATCGCCGACTTCGATCCGCAGGGCTCCAGCATGGAGTGGATCGAGGCACGCGCGCAGGACCGACCACCCATCAGAGGTATCGCCGCCTGGCGCGAGCCGTTGCGCGTGCCGCGTTCGACCGACTACGTGATCATGGATGTGCCGGCGGGCAGTCGCGGCGCGGAACTCACGGCCCTCGTGCGCCGTGCACAAACAGTGGTCATCCCGGTATTGCCATCGCCGACGGACATTCGCGCCTGCGCCCATTTCATCCACGACCTGCTGCTGGTCGGACGCGTGTCGCGCGACGAAACGCGTCTCGCTGTCGTCGCCAACCGGGTGCGCGAAAACACCGGGATGCAAAGTGCGGTGGAGCAGGTGCTGGGCAGCATCAAGATTCCCTACACCACGCTCAACACCCAGATCTACCACAACCTCGAGCGCTTTCTCTCGCGCCTGAAAATTCCGTTTGTCGCCACCCTGCGCGAGAGCAATAACTACCTCGTGGCGGATGCGCGCGGCCTTGGTATTTTCGATCTCCCATCCGGCAGCGCCGCGCACGACGTCGAACAGTGGGAGCCGCTGCTCAAGTGGCTGGAGAGTAAACGTAGCGTCCCCTCCCCCAAGTAGGGTTCAATCCCCACATCGACCCTGCACCTCGCCTCCAAAAGATGTGGTCTTGGCAATTTAACAGCTAAAACCACATGCATAACCTGCTGTAGTTAAATACTTTTTCATTTTTTTATTTTGCTCTGCTTGACAGTCTCTTACTTAGTTGATACTAAGTTAGTCATGACTAAGAAGAAACGCGAACGCCTGAGTGCCGAGCAACGTCGCGACCTGATCGTGCGCAAGGCCATCGAGCTGTTTGCCCAGCAGGGTTTCCGCGCCACCCGCGTCAAGGATATCGCCGACCGCGTCGGCACCAGCGATGCGCTGGTGTTCCAGCATTTCCCGACCAAACGCGATCTCTACAGCGCGATGCTGGATGAACTGTGCGCGCGCCGTCACTTCACCGAGGTCGAGCAGTTGCTCTATTACGCGCCGGAATACGATCTCGAGGACGTGCTCACACGGCTCTCCGCCTGGGTGCTGGAACAGACCGAAGCGGAACCGGCCTGGCTGCGCCTGATTCTGTACGCCGCACTCGAACAGGACGACAGCGTATCCGATCTCGTTGAGGAACACTTCCAGCGCATCATCGATTACGTCGCCTACGAGATCACGGAGGGCCAGGCGTCGGGGCGTTTCCGTTCAGGCGAGGCCAAGGCCTGTGCCCGCAGTTTCTTTTCCGGCCTGCTGGGCCTGGGTCTGATGCGCACGGTGGTGCGCGATGCCGAGTTCCGGAACGACAGCACGCGCGCCGCGGCCGCAACCCATGTGGCGCTGTTCCTCAGAGGTCTGGAAAAAAATCAGGAGAAAAAATAATGCAAACCATTGCCACACCCATTACCGGCAAGGAATGTCTGGTGACAAACCAGTCGGCGCTCTATGTCCTGACCGGCTTTTACAGCGCCTTCAACAGCCGCGACCTCGCCGCCATGGGCCGCAACTGGGCCCAGACCGATGACGTCGTCATGGACAATCCCATCGGCGGCATTCGCCGCGGATGGACCGCTATCCATGAAGGCTACGAACGAATTTTCACCGGCCCCGCCGAAGTGTATGTGGAATTTTACGACTACAGCCTGCACGAAGCGGGCGACATCTTTTATGCCGTCGGCCGTGAACGCGGGTATTTCCGGGTCAACGGCAAACAGCTCGACCTCGCGATCCGCACCAGCCGCATTTTTCGCAAACGGGATGGCCGCTGGCAACAGGTCCATCACCACGGTTCCATCGAAGACCCGGCTTTGCTCGACCGCTATCAACGCGCCGTGTTCGGTCTAGCCCAACTCGAGACATCAATCGGAGAAGAAAAATGAATGTAATAACTGCGCTTCAATCCCGACGTTCCATCAAAGCCTTTGATCCGGACCACCGGATGACTGAACAGGAAATCGACAAACTCCTGTCCCTGACGCTGCTTTCGCCGACGGCATTTAATATCCAGAACTGGCGCTTCGTGCTGCTGCGCGATCCCGAGTTGCGCCAGAAAGTGCGCCGAGCCGCAAGGGATCAATCGCAGGTAACCGATGCCTCGCTGCTGGTAATTCTGTGCGCAGATTTGAAGGCATGGCACCGCGATACTGCGCGTTACTGGCGCAATGCGCCGGAAGAGGTCCGGGAATATCTCGTCTACGCCATCGAACAATACTACTCCGGGCAAGAACAGACCGAGCGCGACGAAGCCATGCGCTCCTGCGGCATCGCCGCGATGACCCTGATGCTGGCGGCGAAGGAGATGGGCTATGACTCCTGCCCAATGGACCTGTTTGATTTCGATGAAGTAGGGAAACTGATTCAACTGCCGCCGGATCATGTGATCGCCATGTTTGTGGCGATCGGCAAAGGCATCAAAGAACCCTGGCCGCGCGGCGGGCAGTTGCCCAAGAGTGAAGTAGTGATAACAGACCAATTTTAACGCTCAGGGCCAGAAACAGGCCCTGGGTCTCCATCCCGCAACCAACCAAAGGAGCAAACCATGAGCAACACCACACTCGACTGCGCCGGCCTTAACTGCCCGCTTCCAATCCTGCGCCTGTCCAAAGCCGTTAATGCCGCTGCCGCCGGCGCGACCATTGAAATGGTGGCTACCGATCCGGGCTCGGTGAAAGACGTGCAGGCATGGGCGCGACAGACAGGACACGATCTCATGGATAGCCGCCAGGAAAACGGGCGCTTTACTTTTGTAATCCGCAAAAACTGAATCGATTGCAAGGACGCGACAAAAAAGGCCCGCTTAAGCGGGCCTTTTTTGCGGTTACTTGAATACGACCGGAACTATTTCTTCGCGGCAATCTCTTCCAGCCGGGTGGCGCGGATGATGTTGCCGTCGAGACCGGCGTCCTTGGCGTTGGCGCCGTAGGCGACGGCCATGAGCCGGGAGTAGTAGTAGACCACCGGGATGTGCTTAAAGCAGAATCCCTCCGTCCCGTTTGTTTCACTTTTATAGCCCCACGCTAGCGAAGGAGCTTAGTGGTCGTTCCCGGTTCCGGACGAAAAGCCACGCCATTTTCTTTTTGTATCGTGGTCAATTCCTTTGCGCTCACATACAGCCGCCGCTGGGGCCCCTGATTGGAATCCATCATCTCGTACCAGGTTTCTCCCCCGCGTTGAAAGGCTTTTATGAGCACGACTTCATGCCCGCTCCTGAAGTCTCCATCCATGGGCACCACGCTCACCATCACCGGGCGACCTTCCTTCAGAGTCTTGGCAAAATCGGTTCTGGTCACTACCTCGGCCTGGCCCAAGGCTTCAGCGAGCATGACCACCTCTCCACCAATGAGTCCCTTCTGCTCGATGACTTTTTGAGGATTTGCACGCTCTGCGGCATCGCGCCATTCGCCTTGGCGTATGAGTTCGGTCGCACGCGCCGCCACCACCCCATAGGGCAGGCCCGACGCGTTTGCCAAAGCGAAGACGGCGCAGTCTTGGTAGCTCTGTGTACCGGCGCCGGGGAATCCCGGACCAACGCCTTGCGAGGCCTCCCGTGCGAAGCCCTCCCCTTGGCCACGGGCTAAAACATTCTGCCAAGCCTGGCGGCTCTGAGCACTGGTCCCGTCGCCATCGGAGACCAGGTTGTTCAATGCCTTGTCGAGGCGGGCTTGTTCGTCCGCGCTCCACCCCAGTTTTTTGGCCAAGGCGTTCATGTCATTGATGATGCGCGTCACCTCCGGGTCCCTTGTGTCCACGGCGGCAACCGTGGGTTTGATTTTTTCGGGGATCGACGGAGACTTCGCCCCAAAGTGTCCGTTGTTGTAGGCCATGATCCAATCCGTGCGGCAGGGCCCCAAGGCGCGCGGGTCCGAAGCGCCGTTGGCGAGTTCACCGCGCGCGGCGGCGCTCTGCCCGGCCTGATAGGCCTCCTGCAGAACAAGTTTCTTTTGTATGCTGCCCGAGTCGTACCCACCACGGTAGTCCGCCACACAGGACTGTTGCCGATCGGCGGTGACTCCGGCACAGGCTGAGCCGGCATTTTGCGAGATGCACTGGCTGGCATGCTCGAAGCCCTTGGTGAAACTATCGCTCTTTTTACCCGCTGGCGGTGCGATGGCGGAGGCGCTGTCGGTCATCAGGCTGAGCCCCGGCCCGGACTCAACACCCATGAGGCCAAGCGACGGTGAACCGTCGACACCCATCATGCCACCGAGGAGTCTGCTCTTCATCTCCTCGTGTTTTTTGAGCGTCTCCTCCTCGGCGCGGAGTCTTGCTGCTTCCGCTTCTGCGGCGCGTAGTCTTGCTGCTTCCGCTGCTGTTTCCGCTTCTGCCTTACGTCTGGCGTCCGCGGCGGGATCACCCCATAGAGCTTTATTTAATTCATTGCCAATTGCCGTGCCGAGCTCCCTGCCTATCGTCGTGCCAACCGAACCCGACGACGAGCCCGATGAAGTTTTCCCGGAATTGCATGGCGAACCTTGAGACACCCATGTGTTGTAAGCCAAGCCCGGGGATAACCCGCAATTCCGTTTTTGCTGCGTCCACCAAGCAGGTTCGGCGGATAAGGCAACAAGCGGTGCAGCCAGCGCAAGAATACCCAACAACCCAATGCTTCTTTTCATGGTCAACCTCCTATGCGAGCTGTCTGCTTACTTAACCCTACTTGGATGTAAACCTCTCCCACTCGTATATTTTGTCTTGAGCGGCGCGGGCATTCGGCGCGTCCGGCGCGAGTTGCAAGTAACGCTTCATCTCGCGCATGGCTTCTGCGAAGCGGTTTAACTCACCCAATATAAGCGCCCGATTAAAATACCCTTCCGGCCACCACGGGGCTATCTTCAATGCGTTTGCGTAAAAGCCGGCGGCTTCGGAAAATTGTTTATCTTAAACGCGGCCAAAGCCTGCACGTTATACTTGCGCGCCTCTTCCGGCAGCGCCGGTTTCACTGACAAGGCGCGGTATTTTTTCGCATCGGCCTCGAATGGCAAGAAAAAAGCAAATACGCCAAGGAAGCATTTCATGTCTATCCCCCTAATTCCCTTCACCTGCTTTGCGCTCCCATATATATATCTTGTCCTGTGCCGTGCGCGCGTTCGCAGCGTTTGGCACAAGTAACAAATAGCGTTTCATTTCGCGAACAGCCGTTTCATAATCGCCGGTTTCACCGAGCACCAAAGCACGATTGAAGCGCCCTTCCGGCCACAAAGGGGCGATGTTCAGGGCCTGCATGTAAAGATCGGCGGCGACATCGAATCCCTTTTCACGAACAGCATCTTCGGCTTGAACCTTGAATCGCCGGGCGGATTCCGGCATTTCCGGTTTAACCGGCGCCGTTTGATAGGCGCGCCAAGCCTCCTGAAAGCGGGCATCGTTCTCTTTTTCGACTCCACTTCGCTGAGCTTTTCTTTTAAGTCTGTCTGCGAATTGCGTCAAACCTTTTAGCAACTCAACGCCCGAATTGGCCATATCGTATGTTTTTCTGTTAGCCCGCTTGTCCAAGTAGGGCAAATTCATCGATGCGCGTTCTTTTAGCTCATTTATCGCTAAATCCGGATCCGCTCCTTTATTTATTAATTTTCTTGCTGTTTCCCGATTATCATAAAGTGCCGCCGTACTTAATGCGAGCATATGCCCATCCTTCACATTAGGGTCATATCCTTCTTCAAGAAGTCTCGTATTTATATAAGTTAAAGGAAAGTGTGTTTCAAATGCATCCTTCTCCCATTGCCGCAATGTTTCGACTTTCATTATCGGAGCGGCCATGAGGACTTCGACCTCGGTTTTACCGTTTTCCTGTGATGGGTAGAAATAGAAGGCATAAGAAAGCTGAGCGAGTCCGCTATTGGCCGTGGCAAACACCGCATGAGGCTCCCTAACGACGGTATATATCGCAGCCTCCCTCAGGAGCTTCTCCAGGCTGCCCATAAGTTCCGCCTCGCTGCCCAGCAGGGACCGCCGCGCGCCTTCACCCTTGTGTTGGCGGACGTAGTTCATCGAGTCGGCCATCTGGGGCGACGAGGCCATCATGCTGACGCAGCCTGATATCGTCAAACCCAAAAGCATAATAAAAATTAAAGAAATATAATTGCCTCTCATTTATTCCTCCTCATCTGCTTCACTTATTTCACCTGTGGCTCACACACATAAATTTCGTTCTGGAATCAATCCAGGGCCAGATCAGAATGGCACTTACTTAAGCGCCTTTACCCGAAAATACGGCGCTTGGGCCATGAAATGCGCAATACGTAGCCCGCATGCAGCGCAGCGGAATGCGGGGAAAATGCCCGGCTGCGACGCCTGCCCTCTACCGGGTCGCCGACGTACGACGTCGCCACGAGATCGGGGTATTCAGCAAAGCGGTAGGGGCCATCACAGGTAGACTGGTATTTTTCGTACGTCACGGTTCCGAACTTTTGGTGAACACGCTGCGCGACAATATATGGAGCATTACACCCTGAGACGAATTGCGCTGTTTTAATCAATAGCTTGCGCGCCTGCACAGGCGATAGATCGCGTGTGTCCTCGGGAGTGGCCCGATACAAAGTGGTAGTCCCGCATCCACCTATGAGCAGCGCAGCAATGAGCAACAGGGCCGTGGAGCCCAGTTTCAGACATTGTTTTCTAAACATGTTTTCTCCCGTGGCCTGGGCACATGAGGTGTGCCATGGTTTCAGCCTAGGGTATGGCAACAGGGATGTCTAACCGCGCCGCATCGCCGAAGCATCTGGCAGACAACAAAAAAGCCCGCTTGCGCGGGCTTTTTTGTTGAAACGAGTAATTCGGCTTATTTCTTCGCGGCTATCTCTTCGAGCCGGGTGGCGCGGATGATGTTGCCGTCGAGACCGGCCTCCTTGGCGTTGGCGCCATAGGCCACGGCCATGAGCTGGGAGTAGTACACCACCGGGATCTTGAACTTGGTGTTGTACTTCTTATTAATCTGATCCTGATAGACCTCAACGTTCATCTGACACACCGGACACGGGGTGACGATCATCTCGGCGCCGAAGTCATAAGCCGACTCGATGATTTTCTTGATCTGCACCTGGCTCTTTTCCGGTTCGGAGAAGGCGAGCGCGCCGCCGCAGCAGGTGACCTTCTGGTCGTACTTCTCGACCGGCTCGGCGCCCATGATCTCGGTGAGCTTGTCGAGGTACTTCGGATTCTCGAACGACTCGCCATCGACGCCGAACGGGCGGTTGGTCTGGCAGCCGACGTAGCCGGCGATCTTGATGCCTT
>CAYIQV010000036.1:0-10569 GCA_964365635.1 uncultured Acidiferrobacteraceae bacterium | reverse complement strand
CGCGAGCGCGTCGAGGACCTCGTCGAGCAGTTCGTGCGGCTCGAGGAATTCGGCGAAAAGGTTGCGCGCCCAGTTCGAGCGTTGGGCCCACGTGCCATCGCCCGCTCTTGCCTTCTCGAGGAGTGCCCGCACGACCCGCGATAGGCGGTTTGATTTCGAGACGGTTCTTCGGTTGCACCACGCCCGTACTCAGTATTGTGGCCTCGATATCGCCGCGCGTGACGACGACCTCCTGATAAACCGGCGGCGACTGGCGCTGTGCGTTCCAATAAAAGACACCGCCACCGGCCAGAACCACCAGAGCCGCCATGGCAGCCATACGCCAATATTTTCGAACTACTTCCGTTATGGTCACGAAATCACTCCTGTACCCTGTGCCTGTTCCCAGGCGGCCTCGGCCAGAACCCGCTCGCGCTGACTCTGCAAGTATGCCTTTTGCCGCAAGATAAGATCGTTCTCGATCCGGTCCCAGTCATCGAACGACATGAGACCGTTGTTGTAGCGCGAGCGCGCAATCTCGGAGCGCGTCATGGCGGCGTCAAGAAAAGCCTGATCCACTTTAAGCTTCTCCGCGGACTCGACATAACCGGCATAGGCCTGCTGGAGCCGGACCTGCAACTGATGTTCCGTGTTGTCCTTGTTTGACGACGCGGCTTCGAGACTGGCCGCGGCACTCTGCGTCGAATAATAATCCTTGCCGCCGCTATAAAGCGGAATGGCGAGATTAAGCCCCACCGTGCGCCGATCCTTGTCTGGATACCACTCCTGCCCCTCGTGTGCCACCGTGCCAGTAAGATTCAGGCTTGGATAATATCCGGCGCGCGCGAGTGTCACATCGGCCACGGCGGATTGTTCCTGGGCCTGGGCCTGTTGCAGGTCTGGTGACTGTTGCGCCAGTTGCCGGAAATTGGGGCTTGCCCCAAGCTCGTTGATGGGGACACTGCCGAGAACTTCGAGCACTCCCGGTTCGGAACGTCCGAGCACCTTGGCCAACTGCGTTTGCGCTGACACCATCGCCTGTCGCGCCTGCAAGTTCTCATAACGCGCCTGGGCGAGCGATGCCTTGGTCAGCAGATACGCGCCTTTGTTCTCTCGCCCCGCTTCAAAACGCAACTCCACCAAGCGCAAATTCTCTGCCAGCCGCAGCACGATTTTTTCCGTCAGCGTCACGTTGTCCTGTGCGTAACGCAGGCCGGCGTAGGCGGCCTTGAGGTCATGGCTCAGTTTGGCCTTGGCAATCACCAAACCCGCTTCGGCCTGCGTACGATTGGCCACGCCCTGCTCGATCTTGGCCCGATCCTGGAAGCCGGAAAAAAGATTCTGAGTCAGTGACAAGGATGTACTGTAACTGCTGCCAGACGTCGTGGCCGTACCGGACGTGTCACTATAGCTGGCACCGGCTGAAAGCTGCGGCAGATTTCCGCTGTGGGAGGCCTCGGCCTTGTGACCGGCGGCGGTGAGGTTAGCGCGTGCGGCCCGCAGTTCAGGATTATTTGCCGTAGCCTCCTGCACGCAGGCCTCCCAGCTCAGCACCGAAGGCGGACCTGCCCAGGTCAGGAGCGGCAATAACAACAACAGGGCAAACCACGTTTTCATTGGGCAAGGGTTCCGGCACAACGGAGCAGATGCCCCACTCCGTGCTTGTTTCTTGGCATTTTCATTTGGCCGGAGCAAACCCCATTGTCTCGGATATCCACGACACCTCCAAATACTCCTCGATGATTGCAAAGGGATTGATCGCAAGTTAATATTTTCCAGACTGACCGGTCGGTCAGTAGAATATCGCCATTCACCGGCTACAGGCAAGAAACAATCATGACCACCACTACGGCATCTGTCCGCACTGGCAGCGACGCAAACGCCCGGATTCTGGCAGCGGCCGAGACGCTTTTTGCCGAACTTGGTTTCGATGCGGCCTCCATGAACGCCATCGCCGAACGGGCGGGCGTCAGCAAGGCCAATGTCTTTCATCACTTCAGTTCCAAGGACGCGCTTTACCAAGCGGTGCTGCGCAATGCCTGCAATGCGACCACCCAGCAACTGAAGAGCATGGCCGCCCAACCCGGCGCCGTCGCCTCCAATCTCACAGAGTTTGCCGAGCGGCACCTGCAAAGCATTCTGGAACATGACCAGTTCGCGCGGCTGATCCTGCGCGAGATTCTTTCCGACATGCCGAAAGAGCAACTCAAGATCGCCCAGCAGGTGTTCGGCGAAAACTTCTCGGAACTGGTAAAGATCCTGCGCCGCGGTCAGGAACGCAATGAACTGCGCAAGGATGTTGACCCTGCCCTCGTGGCCAACCTGCTGGTCGGCGCCAATGTGTTTTTCTTCCAGGCGCGCAATGTCTTCCGTCATTTCCCGGAAGTGGATTTTGCCAACGAGCCGGCACGCTACAGCCGCATGGTCGTCGACATCCTGTTGCGCGGATTGCTCGCGCCGCCCACCGCCAACAATATAAACTCCGCTCAACACAAGGAATAACACCATGAGCCGATCAACTCTTTGGATCATTTTTGTGGCAGCCATGGCGTTGGCGCTGGGATGCACCAAGAAAGAAGACGCCAAGCCCCCCGAGAAAATCGTCAACATCACCACCGCACAGGTCGTGGCGCGGGATCTGCCGCTGACCGAAAGCGCGGTCGGTTCCGAAACCTGGGTGAGCCAGGCGCAAACGTACGACCCAACCAGCGACCTGGCGCGGCGCTTCTACATCCGCCTGCCGTTCCCGCTCGACATCGTGCGGCGTCTGAAAATCGGACACTCCGTCACGCTGACCAATTTTGAGGACAACAGGAAAACGGTCGGCGTCATCCGTGAAATCCGCCCGGCCCTGAGCACCATGACCCAGACCGTGGAAGTCATCGTCGAAGTCACGAACCCCGCCGGCTGGCAGCCGGCCGGCAGCGTCCGCGGCGAAGTGACGCTGGAAGTTCACCGCAACGCACTGATGGTACCGGAACAGTCGGTCGTACTGCGCCCGGCCGGCGCTGTGATTTATGCCGTCGAAAACAATATTGCCCGTGCGCGCACCGTAAAGACCGGCATCCAGCGCGATGGCATGGTGGAGGTGATTGAAGGAATAAAGACCGGTGAGACCGTGGCCGCGGACGGCGCCGGGCTCCTGAGCGATGGCGCAAAAGTCAGCATCCGCACCGTCGGCACGCCCGCGGACAAGGACAAGAAAGGCGCGACCCCATGACGCTGCCTGAATTTTCCATCAAGCGAAACATATTCACCTTGATGGTGAGCCTGGTGCTCGTGCTGTTCGGCATCATCGGCCTGTCGCGTCTCGGGCTCGACCGCTTTCCAAAAATCGATTTCCCGGCAGTCACCGTAACCACCACCATGAAGGGTGCTGACCCGGATATCGTGGACAAGAACATCACCGACATTGTGGAAGAGGCCTGCAATCAGGTTCCCGGCGTCAAGTCCATCACATCGAGTTCCTCGCTCGGTGCGTCGGTAGTCGGAATCGAGTTCGATCTCGAAAAAAACCTGGACGTGGCCTACCAGGAGGTCAAGGCCAAGGTGGATTCGATTGTGAAACGCCTGCCGGACGACGCCGACCCGCCGGTCGTGCGCAAGGTCGAGGTGGGCGCCACGGCGGTCGTCTGGGTAGCGTTGCAGGGCGACCGCACGATACAGCAGCTCAACACCTATGCCGAGGAAGTCATCAAGCCCCGCTTCGAAACCATCAATGGCGTCGGCGACGTGCTCATCGGCGGACAGATCAAGCGCACGATTCGCATCTGGCTCGACAACGAACGGCTACACGCCTTCAATCTCTCACCAATCGACGTGCGCAACGCCTTTGCGCGCGAACATATTTCATTGCCCGGCGGCTTTCTCGGCGGGCAAAGTCGCGAGCTGCTGATCAAATTCGACGCGGAATTCGAGACGGTCCGGGCCATGGACAGACTCGTGGTAGCGTTCCGCCAGGGCGCACCGGTGTACCTGCACGACGTGGCGCGCGTTGAAGACGGCCTTGAAGACGCCCGCAAGCTGGCACGCTACAACGGCAAGCCGGCCGTGGGGCTGGGTGTGGTCAAGTCGAGCGGCGCCAACACCGTGGCCGTGGTCGATGCCGTGAAGGCGCGCGTGGAAAAGGAGATCAGGCCCTCGCTGCCGCCGGGCCTGACGATCAATTACTCTTCCGACGACTCGATCAGCATCCGCCAATCCATCGAGGCATTGCAGGAACACTTGATCCTCGGCACTCTGTTCGCGGCGACCATGGTGTTCCTGTTCCTCAAAAGCGGCCGCTCCACCCTCATCATCGTCATCGCCATTCCGGTTTCACTGATGGCGACCTTCGCCGCGATGTATTTCGCGGGCTACACCCTGAACAAGATCACCCTGCTCGGCCTGTTGCTGCTGATCGGCGTGGTCGTGGACGACGCCATCGTCGTGCTCGAAAACATCTTCCGGCACCGCGAGGAAGCGCACGAAGCCGCGGAAAAGGCGGCCATCCAGGGCTCGAACCAGGTGATTTTTGCCGTGCTCGCCTCGACGCTGACCCTGGTGTCGATCTTCCTGCCGGTGGCGTTCATCAGCGGTATCCTCGGGCGCTTCCTGAGTTCGTTCGCCCTCGTCGTCACGATCGGCGTGCTGGCCTCGCTATGGGTATCACTGACACTCACGCCGATGCTGTGCGCGCGTTATCTCAAGCTGCCCGACCACAACACCCGCACCTATCGTTTTCTGGAAGGCGCCTATAACCGCAGCGAAGAGGCCTATCGCCGGCTGTTGCGGCTGACTCTGACGCACCGCTGGAAGGTGATCGGCATCGCCGCGCTGGTGGTGCTGTCCAGCGCCTATTTCTTCGCCCAGGTGGGCAAGACCTTCGTGCCGGAAGAAGACGAATCCCGTTTCATGATTCTGGCGCAAACACCGCTTGGCTCGAACCTTGACTACACGTCCTCGAAGATCGCGGAGCTCGAGCGCGTCCTGTCGCAACGCCCGGATGTCTACAGCTACTTCACTGCCGTCGGCCTCGGCGAAGTGGGCCAGGTCAATACCGGCCGCATTTTCGTGCGCTTGCAGGAAAGAAAGGCGCGCGCGCTCTCGCAACCCGATGTGATGCGTGAACTGCGCCGCGACCTCAACAGTATTCCCGGGGTGCAGGCTTTCGTTACGGCCATCAGTTTTATCTCTGGCCAGCGCAGCGAACCGCTGCAATTCGTCATCCGCGGACCGGACCTGCCAACGATCGACAAGCTCTCGGATGAGATGGTGGCACAGCTCGGCCAGCTTCAAGGCATCGCCAAGGTCGACAAGGATCTGAAACTCAATCTCCCGCAGGTGCAATTAACCATCGACCGTGAGCGTGCGGCGCAACTGGGCATCAGCGCCCAGGACGTGGCGCTCACGCTCAACACCATGACGGGCGGCGTGGATATCGCCGAGTTCAAGGACCAGAGCCAGCGCTACAAAATCCGCCTGCAGACGGAGCCGTCCACCCGCGCCACCACGAGCGACCTGAAACGGCTATATGTGAAGAGCCGTATCGGCGATCTCGTACGGCTCGATACCCTGGTCAAGATGGAAGAAAGTCTCGGCCCCGCCGTCATCACCCGGCGCGACCGGCAGTACGCCGGCTTCATCTACGGCAGTCTCGAAAGCCTGCCGCTCGGCGCCGCCACGGATGCGGTGCGGAAAATCGGCGCGGAAATTCTTCCGGCGGGATATTCCATCGCCTTCACCGGTCAGGCGGAGGAATTCGCGCGCACCGGCGGTTACGTACTCTTCGCCTTCGGCATGGCGCTCACGATGATCTACATGGTGCTGGCGAGCCAGTTCAACTCGCTGCTGCAACCGCTCGTGGTCATGGTCGCGCAGCCACTCGCCATCATCGGCGGCGTGGCCGCGCTCTGGATTGCCTCGTTCTGGGTTGAGGATGCCACACTCAATATTTTCTCGATGATCGGCATGATCCTGCTGATGGGCCTTGTCGCCAAGAACTCGATCCTGCTGGTTGACCTCACCAACCAGTATCGCGCGCTGGGCCAGACCGTCGACACGGCGCTCAACGAGGCCTGCCCGCATCGCATGCGCCCGGTGCTGATCACCTCGCTCACCGTCATCGCCGCCATGATCCCGGCCGTCATCGGTCTCGGACCCGGCGTCGAAAGCAATCGGCCGCTGGCGCTGGTCGTGGTGGGCGGCATGATCTCCTCCACCCTGCTTACGCTGATTGTCGTCCCGGCGGTCTACTCGCTGGTGGAAAACTGGCACGAGCGGAAAGCGGGCGCGAAGGGAACGAAAAAATGAAACGCTCGACACTCACGCTCCTCTTCCTGTCGCTGGCAGCGCCGGCACACGCCGCCGACCTGCTCGACATCTATCGGCAGGCGCAGACCAGCGATTCCACGTGGCTCGCGTCGCAGGCGGGCTATCAGGCCGGCATCGAAAAAGCACCGCAAGGGCGCGCCGCCTTGTTGCCCACACTGGGATTTTCGGCTTCGACATCGGAAACGGATCAGCAGGTCAAAACACCGAAGGTGGACGACACCTACCGCTACAGCACTGACACCTACAACCTGCAGCTGACGCAACCGCTGTACCGCAAACAGAACGCGGCGACCTATGCCCAGGGAGTCTCCGGCGCCAATCAGGCGGAAATGGATCTTGAAGTGGCGCGGCAGGATCTGCTGCTGCGCAGCACCCAGGCCTATTTCGCCGTGCTCGCGGCGCGGGATCTGTTCGACTTCGCTGTCTCCGAGAAAGACGCTATCGGCAAGCAGCTGTCACTGGCCAAACGCAACTTCGCTGTCGGTAGCGCGACACTGGTGGACGTGAACGACGCCCAGGCGCGTTACGATCTGGCGACGGCGCAGCAGATCACGACGGCGAACGACCTGGCGGTCAAACAAGAAGCGCTGCGCATTCTTGTCGACACACCGCCGGGCGAACTGGCCCGGCTGACGACGAAACTGGAACTGCTCGCGCCGGAACCGGCCGACATGGAGAAGTGGGTGGAAACGGCGGTCAATGAAAGCGCGCGGATAAAATCGCAGAAGGAAGCGCTCGAAATCTCGCGCCAGGAAGCGTCGAAAAGCCGCGGCGGCCACTACCCCACGCTCGATCTCACCGCCTCGCACAGCTACAGCGACGCCGGTGGCAGCACCCAGGGAACGGCCATCGAGACCAAGACCAATCAGATTGGCCTCGTGTTCCAACTGCCGCTGTATCAGGGCGGCGGACTGTCTTCCAGGGTGCGCGAATCGGCGGCGCGCCTGGAAGAAGCCAGCCAGCGACTCGACCAGACGCGGCGCCAGATAGCGCAACAGGTGCGCGAAGCTTATCTGGCGGTGAGCAGCGGCATGGCGCGGGTGCAGGCACTGGAACAGGCGCACCTTTCCAACGAACGCGCCCTCGAATCCACCGTCATCGGCTACGAGCGCGGGCTGCGCAACGGCGTGGACGTGCTCAATGCCCAACGCGAACTGTTTCGCACCAGGCGTGATCTGTCGCAGGCACGCTACGACTATTTGATCAGTGGCCTGCGCCTCAAAGCCGCAACGGGAATATTGAAAGAGCAGGATCTGGCGCAGATCAACAAGCTGTTGGCCCACAAATCTTCCGGTTGATCGCTGTCATTCCTGTGCGCAGGATTCGCGCAGGACTTAGAATAAAGGCATGGAAGTCCGCGTTGTAACTACTCTGAAGAATATCCCGGCGCCGGAATGGAACGCGCTGGCCGGCGACACCAATCCATTTCTGCGTCACGAATTCCTGCACGCGCTCGAACTCTCCGGCTGCGTCGGTGCCGGAACCGGCTGGTCCCCGCAGTACCACGTCGCCTACGCCGATAACAAACCCGTCGGCGCCCTGCCGATGTATCGCAAGGAACATTCCTACGGCGAATACGTCTTCGACTGGGCTTGGGCCAATGCCTATGCCCAGACGGGGCAAAAATATTATCCCAAACTCGTAGTAGCCGTTCCGTTTACGCCGGCAACAGGCGCGCGCCTGCTGGTCGGCGTGGATGGCGATACCGTTCGCATAAAGGAGGCGCTAATCGAAAGCGCCAGCGCGCAGATGCAGGAAACCGAGGCGTCCTCACTGCACTGGCTCTTCACCAACGAGGAAGACACGCGGCTGCTTGAAGCCAAAGGCTTCATGCGGCGGGTGGGTTGCCAGTTCCACTGGCACAATCCCGGTTATCGCGATTTCGACGATTTCCTGTCCACCTTCGCCTCGGCGAAACGTAAAAAGATAAAACGCGAACGCCGCTACGTAAGCGAGGCTGGCGTTGTGATGGAAGTGATCACCGGCCAAGCCATCACGCCGGAACACTGCGACACGCTGTATGGGTTTTACCAGTCCACCATCAACGCCCACGGCGCCATCCCCTACCTCACGCGCGAATTTTTCCACACGCTCGCGCGCACCATGCCGGAATCCGTCGTGTTCGTTTTCGCGCGCCACGGCACAGAATACGTGGCCGGGGCGATCAACCTGCGCGGCAACGACACGCTCTACGGGCGTTACTGGGGCAGCCGGGGAAACTACCACAGCCTGCATTTCGAGACCTGTTACTATACGGCCATCGATTATTGCATTGCGCAGGGATTGAAACGTTTCGAGGCCGGCGCGCAGGGCGAACACAAACTCGCGCGCGGTTTCGTGCCGACGGAGACCTACTCCCTGCACCGGCTGAGTCATCCACAGTTTTCACGCGCGGTAGCTGATTTTCTGACACATGAACGCAACGGCATGGAATCCTATATGGATGAACTGAACGAACATTTGCCGTTCAAAACCGAGCCCCGAGAAACCGCCAATAAAATATGTCTCAAGGATGACCTGATTAATCATGATTAGAACCTGTCTCAAAAAAAATGTAGGGTGGGCACCGCCCACCATCGGACAGCAAACGAAGCCGTGCTGGTGGGCAGTGCCCACCCTACAAACTTCAGTATTCTCTGCGTCTCTGCGTTGAAAATTAATAAATCAGTGTTTTCTTAAGGAACCATGTTCGTACTTGGCCCCACCGATCTGCGTTTCCCGCCCGTTGACCTCGCTTCGCCCGAGGGCCTGCTCGCCGTCGGCGGCGACTTGCGTGCCGAGCGTTTGCTCAGCGGCTATCGCCACGGCGTTTTTCCGTGGTACAGCAAGGGCCAGCCCATTCTCTGGTGGTCGCCCGATCCACGCGCCGTTTTTTTTCCATCCGAACTCAAGGTGTCCCGCAGTCTACGCAGGACACTACGGTCGGATAAATTCACCGTGACACTCGACACCTGTTTCCGTGAAGTCATGCAGGCCTGCGCCGCCCCCAGAACCCAGAGTCCCGACGGCGGCACCTGGATCACGCGCGAAATGCTGGACGCTTATTGTTTGCTGCATGAACAGGGCTATGCCCATTCGGTCGAAGTATGGATGGATGGAAAACTGGTGGGCGGCCTGTATGGCGTCGCACTCGGAGGCATATTCTTCGGCGAGTCCATGTTCACACGCGCCTCGGACGCCTCCAAGGTAGCGCTGATACATCTGGTACGTCAGATTGCGATTTGGGGATTTTCCATCGTGGATTGCCAGATGCCGACAGCACACCTTTTCAGCCTTGGCGCGCGCGAGATTCGGCGAAAGGAATTCATGCAACAACTGGATACGGCACTCAAGCTCCCCAACCGCCCCGGCCCCTGGCGATTCGATGCGAGCCTGCTGGTATGGGAATGAACGAAAAGTTTTCCCCATTCGGGAAACATAATCGTCCACTAAGGTGTGCTCAATTTGTAGGGTGGGCATCGCCCACCAACACGGCTTCGTTGACTGTCCGATGGTGGGCAGTGCCCACCCTACATTCTTTTGAGAAGTGTGTGCAGGATTAACCCGCCATCCCCACAAATACATTTTGCACATCATCATCGGCATCGACGGCCTCCAGAAACGCCTCGACTTCCGCACGTTCCGCGTCGCCCAGCGTAACCGGATTTTTCGGGCGGTAACCCAGCTGCGCCGATAGCACGGTGAACCCATGCGCCGGCAATGCGCGGCAGACCGCATCCAGATCGGTGGGGGCGGTGTAGAACATCGTGTGACCTTTCTCGCCCGGCTCCAGATCACTGGCGCCAGCCTCGATGGCGGCGGCGTCCGCGTCCGCGCCCGCGGTGGCCGGAGCAGCCTCGATCATCCCAAGATGGTCGAAATCCCATGAGACCGAACCCGAGTTGCCCAGATGCCCCTCCTTGCGAAACAGAATGCGAATGTTGGTCGCCGTGCGGTTCGCGTTGTCGGTCAGGCATTCGACGATCACGGGAACCTTGTGCGGCGCAAACCCTTCATAGGTCAGCTTCTCGTAGTGCACCCCTTCGTCCAGCAGGCCGGCGCCCTTCTTGATGGCGCGCTCGATCGTATCCTTGGGCATGGAGGCCTTCTTCGCCTGCTCCACCACCATGCGCAATTTTGGATTCATGTCCAGCTCGGCTCCCCCGCGCGCCGCGACCATGATTTCCTTGGCCAGCTTGGTGAAAATCTTGCCTTTCGCGTTGGCCGATGTTTCTCTAAGTTTTGTTTTCCACTGTGCGCCCATGTCTGCGTCCTCTCGATTCTTGTGCTTACTGTGAC
>CAYIQV010000035.1:0-10639 GCA_964365635.1 uncultured Acidiferrobacteraceae bacterium | reverse complement strand
ATCTCAAGACGAACGAGCGGAGCGAGTAGGGCTTCATGATTAATCTCAAGACGAACGAGCGGAGCGAGTAGGGCTTCATGATTAATCTCAAGACGAAATCCGCAAACAGGCCCCGTCTTGAGACAGGACGAGCGAATGAAGTGAGCGGGGATTCATTTACTCGGCCTCCCCGAAACGGTTGGTGACCAGTTCCGAAAGCGCCTCGAGCGCTTTTTTCTCGTCCTTGCCGTCGGCACACAGTTCGAGTTCGGCGCCCTTGGCGGCCGCCAGCATCATGATGCCCATGATGCTCTTGCCGTTGACTTGCTGGCCATTGCGCTTGAGGGTGATCTCGGAGGAAAACTCGGAGGCGAGGCTGACGAGCTTAGCCGAGGCACGCGCGTGCAAACCGAGCTTGTTGACGATAAAAATTTTCTGGCAGCGCATCAGCGCTTCTCCTGCATGTTCGGGGGATTGCCGGCGCAGACGATGCCGCCGCACCCGCCGCTCAGCGCCTTGTCGATGAGATCATCCATCCCCATGTGACGGTAGTTCAGTATGCGCAGCAACATGGGCAGGTTCACGCCGGTGACGAGCTCTATACGGCCCCGTTGCAGACGGCGGCAGGCCACGTTGGTGTGCGTGGCGCCGTAAACGTCCGCCAGGATCAGCGTCCCTTCTCCCAGATCGACCTTGCGCAGACTCTGGTCGAGAGCTTCGTCAATGCGTTCCGGGGATTCGGCAAAGTCCAGCTCCACCGAGTCGAGCTGTGGCGGCCGTTGGCCGAGCGTGTGCTCCACCGCGGCAATCAGACCGGCGCCGAGGTTTTTGTGTGCGAGTATCAGCAATCCAATCATTTCATTTCCCGATGGCGTACCTGGGTTTTGACGCCCTTGTCCGAAAAGTATTTGGACAGCTGCTGCACCAGATAAACCGAGCGGTGCTGCCCCCCGGTGCATCCGATGGCAATGGTCATGTAGGTCCGGTCCTCGCGTTCGAAGCGTGGCAGCCATTTTTCCAGAAAGGCATGGATCTCCTGAAACATGTCGTGCACTTCGTTTTCCTTTTCCAGGAACCGGATCACAGGCTCGTCCAGGCCCGTGAACGGACGCAGTTCGGATTGCCAGTAAGGATTGGGCAGGCAACGCACGTCAAAGACGTAATCGGCGTCCAGGGGGGTGCCGTGCTTGTAGCCGAAAGACTCAAACAGCAGGGTAATCCCTGCGGTCTCCTCACCATGCGAGAAGTTGCGCACCTGTGTCCGCAGCTCGTGGGGGGTAGTGTGCGTGGTATCGATACGCATGGATGCGGCGAACGAGAGCGGTTCCAGCAGTTGTTTTTCCAGAACGATCGCCTCCATGAGCGGGGTGTGGTGATCCAGCATGGGATGCTTGCGGCGTGTTTCCTTGAAGCGCTTGATCAGGATCGAATCCTCGGCCTCAAGAAATATGATCCGGTAATGGATGCCCAGGGCACGCAACGCGTCCAGGCTTTTCGGGAGGTCGGCCAGAAAGGCGCGGTTGCGCACGTCCACGCCGACCGCCACATTTTGATTGGCGTTGCTTTGGATGGTAACAAACTGACCGGCAAAATGCGGCAACAGGGCGGCCGGAAGATTGTCGACGCAGTAGAAACCGGTATCCTCCAAGGCCTGAAGGGCGATGGTCTTCCCGGACCCGGACAAGCCACTGACGATAAAAAAGCTCATTCGCCGGAGTTATTGATCTGGGCCTGCTGGCGTTTGATGAAATCCTCAAGGGGGTTGATGCCCCACATGCGCAGGATATAGGAACGGGTGGCCGCCTCGACCAGTACGGCCAGGTTGCGGCCGGGGCCGACGAACAAGGCGACTTCCGGGATGCTGACATCGAGAATGGCGCGTTTTTTCTGGTGCACTTGCAGGCGGTCGAGTTTGTTCATTTTCTTGGGCTGAATCTGTTCCAGGCGCACGATCAAGTGCAGCTTCTTCCGGTGGCGCACGGCGGTCTCGCCGAACATCAGGCGCACATCCAGAATGCCGAGGCCGCGCACTTCGAGATAATCGGACAGCAGGGTGGGACATTGCCCGACCAGCGCGTCCGGGCCGACGCGCACGAATTCGACGGCATCGTCCGCAATCAGGCGATGGTTGCGTGACAGCAGCTCGAGCGCGAGTTCGCTTTTGCCGATGCCGGACTCACCGGTGATGAGCACGCCCATGCCCAGGACTTCCATGTAGACGCCGTGCACGGTGATGCGCGGGGCAAGCATGCGGGTGAGGTAATACTGGAGGTGGTCGATGAGCACCGGGCTGGGCATGGGGCAGGAAAACAGCCCCAGCGCGTGCTGGTTGGCCGCTGCAACCATGTCCGGCGACGCCTTTCTTTTGTCGGCCATGATCACGGCCGAGGTTTTTTTGCTGGTGAACAGGTTGTGGATGGCGTCCGCGTGTTCTTTCTTCCCGAGTTTGGCGAGATAGGCAATTTCCGCCTCGCCGATGACCTGAATGCGGTTGGGGTGGACGAAATTGAGGTGGCCCGCGAGCGCCATGCCGGGAAATTTCGCCGTGGTCGGTTCCAGCAGGCGATGCTTGCCTGCTTGTCCGGCCACCCATTTTAGTTTGAGCGCCTCTGCCTGGGCGTCAAAAAGATCGCTTGTCGTCAGTGCCGGTGCAGTCATGATGTTGTGTCAGAGAGCCGGTTCTCGGCATTGGCCATACACTGGCAGATCTCCTCCGCCGACATGGCTTGCAGGAGTTTCTGCCTTGTTTCCACGTTACTGAATATTCCCGCCAGGAGTGCAAGAAGTCGCAGGTGTTCATTTTCCGCGTTCTCCGGCACCAGCAGGGCGAAGACCATTTTGACAGGTTTGTGGTCAATCGCGCCATAGTCCATTTCATTTTTCAGGGTGACGAAGGCGCCGACCGCCTGGGACAGACCCCTGAGCCGGCCATGGGGAATGGCGATGCCCCGGCCGATGCCGGTGCTGCCCTGTTGCTCGCGTTCGCTCAGTGCGTCACAGGCCGCCCGGCAAGCCGGGCCGGATTCGGCCAGGCTCAGTAACTGGCCGAGTTTTTCCAGGAGGAGAGGTTTGTTGTCGACAGCCAGACAAGGGGAAACACGCTCGGGGCAAATCAGTTCCTGAATGCGCATCACGTTTACCGGCAAGGAATCGCGCCAACTTCCGGGGCTGAGCCCGGAGCGGTCAGGTCACTTTGTGTTTTTTGATCGAGCCTTCGTCGCGGTGATGACTGGCGGTCTTTTCCTTGTGCTTGAGCACCTGACGGTCAAGTTTGTCGGCCAGGGCGTCGATGGCGGCGTACATGTCGGCCCCTTCGGCATTGGCGTGCAGCGCGGCGCCGCGGGTATGAATTGTGGCTTCGGCCAGGTGCCGGTTCTTCTGTACGTGCAGAACGACGTTGGTGTTGGTGACGTGGTCGAAGTGTTTCTGGATGCGTCCGATCTTTTCCGAAACATAGCTGCGCAGGGGTTCGGTGATGTCTACTTGATGGCCGCTTACCGTGATTTGCATGGATTCTCTCCGGTTGGATTAGACAAGTGATTTTCTCTGGCTGGAAGGCGGGATCTTCATGGACTCGCGGTATTTTGCGACCGTCCGCCGGGCGACATTGATGCCCTGCTTGGACAGAGTCTCGGCGATCTTGCTGTCGCTGATGGGCTTGGCCGATGTTTCGTTCTCCACCAGTTTCTTGATCAGCTGGCGGATGGCGGTGGCCGAGCAGGTGCCACCGTCCGCCGTCGAGACGTGGCTGGAGAAGAAGTACTTCAACTCGAAAATGCCGCGTGGTGTCAGCATGTATTTGTTGGTGGTGACCCGCGAGATCGTCGACTCATGCATGGTGACCGTTTCCGCCACGTCATGCAGCACCAGCGGCTTCATGGCCTCGGCGCCGTGATCGAAAAAGGCGCGCTGCCGGTCGACGATGGTGCGCGCGACCTTGAGCAGGGTGTCATTGCGACTCGACAGGCTCTTGATGAACCAGCGCGCCTGTTGCAGTTGATCCTGCAGATAGCGATTGTCGGCGCTGGAATCGCCGCGGTGGATCATCTTTTCATAGTGGCGGTTGACGCGCAGCTTCGGCGAGACATCGGGGTTGAGGTCCGCGCGCCACACGCCGCGCACTTTTTTGACAATAATGTCCGGTACCACGTAGCTGGCTTGCGACGACGTTACGCTGTTTCCCGGGCGCGGGTTGAGGTGCTGGATGATCTCGATGACCAGCTGCAACTCTTCCGCCGGCAGCTTCAGGTTGCGCCGCAGCGGAACGTAGTCCCGGTTTGCCAGGAGCGAGAGGTTTTCCGGTGTGGCGAGCGTCAACGCCGCTTTCAGATGAGGCGTGTCCAGGCTGAGCATTTTGAGCTGTAACTGAAGACATTCGCTCAGATTGCGCGCACCCACCCCGATGGGGTCGAAGTTATGGATCTGGTGCAGCACCGCCTCGACCTCGTCGAGTTCAATCGGCAGGCTCTTGCTCAGGGCCTGCTGGATTTCTTCGAGGGTGCAGGCGAGATAACCGTCCTCGTTGATGGCGTCGATCAGGGCGAGGGCGATTTGCTTGTCGTTGTCGGAAAACACGGTCATCTGCATCTGCCACAGCAGGTGGTCGTGCAGTGACTGTGGCGGGCTGTTGCGCGCCTCGATGTCCGGGAAGGAGTCGTCGTCGGAACGCGAAGAGGAGGAGGTGGAGGCGGCGGGGTAGTCGAAGTTGTCCGCCCAGTCATTGTCCAGGCTATCGCTCTCGTCCGTTCCCTTTTCCATGCTGACGTCCGTGGCCTGCATGGACTCGCCCTCATAGATCGTGACCGTCTCTTCCGCGACATCGGGGTTCTCGGTGGCGGTGGTGTCCGCGTCGCTCTTTGTTTCCGTGGACTCTTCGTCTCTCTCGTTTTCCTCGAGCAACGGGTTGCTCTCCAGGACTTCCTGAATTTCCTGCTGCAATTCAATGGAGGAAAGCTGCAGCAGCCGGATGGCCTGCTGCAGTTGAGGGGTGATTGTTAGATGCTGACCTATTCTGAGGTCAAGTGACTGCTTCATAATGCCAAGTTGTTCTGTGCTTAATCCGTTTCGCGCCGTTGGCCGGCAATTGAGTTGCGCTCTGCCTGAAAGTTTAGTCCATTTTGTACAGATGGGGAGGGCCGGCGACAGTTTTCTATGCGCGGCCCGTGTCTGGCGGAAAACATGGACTATACTCTAAAAAAAGCTTGGGGGATGGCTTAAAGACGGAAATCCTCACCCAGGTAAACCTTTTTCACCGCATCATTATACAGGATATCGGTCGGTGATCCTGTCGTCAGTACGCGGCCCTCACTCAATATATAAGCGCGATCGCAGATCTTCAGGGTTTCCCGCACATTATGATCGGTAATCAGCACGCCGATCCCGCGCTGTTGCAGATGCCGGATAAGTTGCTGAATCTCAATTACCGAAATCGGGTCCACGCCGGCGAAGGGTTCATCGAGCAGCATGAAGCGCGGCGCCGTGGCGAGTGCGCGCGCGATCTCCACGCGCCGCCGCTCACCGCCGGAGAGGCTGATGCCCAGTGTCTCGCGCCGTGCGGCGATATTCAGGTCGTGCAACAATTCCTCCAGCAGGCGCGTTCGATCTGCTTGCGTCAGGTCCGGCCGCGTTTCGAGGATCGCCAGGATATTTTCCTCGACCGTCAGGTTGCGAAATACGGAAGGTTCCTGCGGCAGATAGCCGAGCCCCAGGCGGGCGCGCTGGTGCATCGGCAAATCGCCGATGTCGGCTTCGTCCAGGCGGAGGGTTCCGCCATCCACGGGGATGAGGCCCACGATCATGTAGAAACAGGTGGTTTTGCCGGCGCCGTTCGGTCCGAGCAGGCCGACAATTTCTCCGCTTTTTATCTCAAGCGAAACATTGTTGACGACTTGGCGCCCCTTGTACTGTTTCCGCAGGTGTTCGGCGATCAGTCGGCTCATGGTGCGGGAGTGCTGTGTGTCGATGATTTCTTCGGTTGAATGACGGCTTTGATACGGCCGTCGTGGCTGTCGTCGCCGGTGGCGCTCAGGTGTTTAGCATCGATATCGTAGTGAAGCGCATGGCCCGTGAACAGGTCAGCCCCCTGACGCAGGGTCACGTTACCCAGCATGTCCACTTTCCTTGAAATCACATGGTATTCCACTTTTTTGGCCTCTGCCTGAATTTCTTCGTTCTGGCCATCAGCCAGCTGACGCAGCTTGACCGGTTGTCCCGTGGCCACGACGTATTCGGTCTGGTTCTGGCGTGAGCGGACTTCCAGACGGTCGGCCCGGATCGACAGGTTGCCCTGCTCCAGCATGACGTTGCCACGATAGACGGCGGTGCCGGTTTTTTCGTTTGCTTCCACCGATCGCGCATTGATGTGAATCGAATCGTCGCTGTCATCCTGGCGTGCCTGCGCCGGCAGGGGCAGCAGCGAGAAACACAGCAGCCAAAGAAAAAACCAGAGACCGCCGGAATCAGTTATGGGTGTGATTCGCTCGCCGGGCATCATTTATTTGTCCAGCATGATCTTCATGCTATCGGTTCTGATTTCACCACCGGACTGGAGCGGGTCGCGGCCACGCGCGGCCAGGACGTTCCCGCTCATGAGTATCTGGCTCCCGTCTTTCGGTATCCAGCCCTTGTCCGCGCGCGTGTGCACCGGGGCGGCGTTGCCTTCCCGGTACTGTATCAGGTAGGGGTGATCCAGATCGGAACTTCCGTCGTCGGCGTAATGCAGGAGTTGCCTGGCCGCGAGCGAATAACGTTTCCGGCCCTGTTCGTTCATGGTGGTCATGGTGAATTTTTCGATGGTGTAATCGGGGTCGTGACGTGTTTTTCCGTCAGGCACGATCTCCGACACGGAAACGGTGCGCGTGAGCCACCATGAGCCTCCGGCGATCAACGCCAGCGTCAACGCCGCGGCAATCCTTTTGGCGTCCAGAATCATGGGCGACGGCTAACCGCTTTTCACGGGAGAGAAATATTTTTGCATCTCTTGGTCGTAGGTGCCCTGGGCGTACATGATCAATTCACATACCTCGCGCGCCGCGCCATAGCCGCCGGCGCCGGGCGTGACCCAGTGTGCGTGTTTCCTGGCCAGTGCATGCGCGTTCTGTACTGCAATGGCGAGCCCTACCTGCAGCATGATGGGAAGGTCGACCACGTCGTCGCCGACAAAGGCGGTCTGTTCTGGGAGCAGTTTCAGTTCATCGATTAGTTGGCGGTAAACGGGCAGCTTCTCCGCGCATCCCTGATAAACGTGGCGGATGCCCAGATCCTTCACGCGATTCAGCACCACCTTCGAGGTGCGACCGGTGATGATGCCGGTGGCCACGCCGTTGCGCTGCAACATTTTTATCCCATGGCCATCCAGGGAATTGAAGGCCTTGTATTCCTGGCCGTCATCGCCAAGCACGAGCCGTCCATCCGTGAGGACGCCGTCGACGTCGAACAGTACGAGCTTTACCTTCGCGGCGAGCTCAAGTACCCGTGGGCTGACATCGAATGTGGGGATGAGAATCTGACCCATCAGATTACCCCGGCGCGAAAGAGGTCGTGCATGTTCAGCGCCCCGAGTACGCGGTTATTGTCATCCACCACGAACAGTCCGTTTATTTTGAGCGAGCGCATAAGCTGCACCGTTTCCGCGGCCAGCCGGTCGGCGCGCGTGGTTTTCGGGTCGTGGGTCATGACATCCGTAATCTTGGCGGCGTACACGTCGACGCCACGATTGAGCACGCGGCGCAAATCGCCGTCGGTCAGAATGCCGGTGAGGCGCCCGGTTTTGTCCACGACACCGGCCATGCCGAGACCCTTGCCGGTCATCTCGAGCAGCGCCTCGCGCAGCGAGGCGGTTTCGGAAACCTGGGGCACCGCGGCCCCGGTGTGCATGATGTCGCTGACATACAAAAGGAGACGCCGCCCGAGCCGTCCGGCCGGATGCGAACGCGCAAAGTCCTCGGGGGTGAACCCGCGTGATTTGAGCAGGGCCACGGCCAGGGCGTCGCCCATGGCCAGCGCGGCCGTGGTGCTGGCCGTGGGCGCCAGATTGTGCGGGCAGGCCTCTTTCTCCACGCCGACGTTGAGTACGGCATCGGCCTGGCGGGCCAAGCTGGACTCCATGCCGCCGGTGAGCGCCACCAGTTTTACGCCCAGGCGTTTGATGATCGGGAGGATGGTGAGGATTTCCTCAGTCTCGCCGGAATTGGAAATCGCGAGCACGATGTCCACCGGCGTGATCATGCCGACATCGCCGTGCGAGGCCTCGCCGGGGTGAACGAAGAACGCCGGCGAGCCGGTGCTGGCGAGGGTAGCCGCGATCTTGCCGCCGATATGTCCGCTCTTGCCCATGCCGGTGACGATCACGCGTCCCTGACAGGCAAGCACCAGTTCGCAGGCCTTGGCGAATTGCCCGTCCAGACGTTTGGTGAGCGCGTTCAGCGCATCGGCTTCGAGCTGGATCACTTCGCGTCCCAGCTGCTCGAAAGAGATATGTTCAGTCATGTGCTTCGCGGTTTGGCCGGCTTGGGGTAATCTTGCACTGAGTATATAGAAACAGCCGTGATTATCCCATGGACCCCATTGGCTTTCACAGTATTCTGATCCTGCTCGGCGTGGCCGTGGTGCTGGTCGCGCTTTTCCGCTATCTGCAGTTGCCGCAGATTCTGGCCTATCTGTGCGCCGGTATTATCGTCGGCCCCTACGGGATGGGCTGGATCCCGGACCTCGAAGGCACGCGCTACCTGGCCGAGTTCGGGCTCGTGTTCCTCATGTTCACCATCGGGCTGGAGTTCTCGCTGCCGCGGCTCATCGCCATGAAGCACATCGTGTTCGGTCTCGGTGGAGCACAGGTGTTCATCAGCTGCGTGGTGTTCGGTTTCGTCGCGTGGTCACTCGGTGTGTCGCCCCAGGGCGCGATCGTGATTGGCGGCATGCTGGCCATGTCCTCGACAGCCATCGTCATGAAGCTGCTCACCGAACAGCTCGAACAGAACTCGCGTCATGGACGGCACGCCATCAGCGTGCTGCTGTTCCAGGATCTGGTCGTGGTCCTGTTCCTGATTTTGATCCCCGCTGTCTCCGGCGAGACCGAGCAGTCGGTGTGGTCCATGCTCGGAGGGGTGTTGCTGAAGAGCGTGCTGGTACTGGTCGGCATTATTCTCCTGGGACGCTGGCTGTTGCGGCCATTCTTCCACGAGGTAGCGTCGGCGAAGTTGCGCGAGTTCTTTATGCTCGCGGTCCTGCTGCTGACGCTGGCGTCGGCCTGGGTCACCGAGGTGGCGGGACTGTCGCTCGCGCTCGGCGCGTTTCTCGCCGGCATGATGCTGGGCGAGACGGAATATCGGCATCAGGTGGAAGGCGATATTCTGCCGTTCCGCGACATTCTCCTCGGGCTGTTCTTCGTCACCATCGGCATGATGCTCGATTTGAGCATTGTGCAGCAGTTGTGGCCGTGGGTCCTGGCTAGCGTGGCCGCGATCATTGTTTTCAAAACATTGCTGATTCTCGGATTGGGTAAGTTGTTCGGCTTCGAGACCGGCGTGGCGTTGCGCACGGGCATGGTCTTGTCGCAGGTCGGCGAATTTGCCTTTGCCCTGTTATTGCAGGCGGACCGTTTTCAACTCTTCAGCGTCCAGGCATCCCAGATTCTGCTGGCCTCGGTTGTGCTTAGTATGATGGTCGCTCCGCTCACCGTGCGCCACAACGGGCGTATCGCCAAGCACCTGGTCCCGAGTTATAACCGCGCGCGCGCAAGCAACCTCGAGATCATCCGTGCCGAGGTGGAAGGGGAGAGTCAGCATGTCATTCTCTGTGGTTATGGCCGCAGTGGTCAGAACCTTGCCTGGATGCTGGAGCAGGAAGGGGTACCGAGCTTGGCGCTCGATCTCGATCCGGTACGGGTGCGCGATGCCCGCGATGCCGGCAAGCCGGTCGTTTATGGCGATGTGACACGGCGCGACGTGCTCGAGGCGGCCGGACTGCATCGTGCGGCGGCCATCGCCATCAGCTTCTACGATGTGTCGAGCGCGCTCAAGATTCTCGGAGTCACGCGCCATGTGCGCCCCGACATGCCCGTGATCGTGCGCACCATGGACGATGCCGATCTCGAGCGGCTCAAGACGGCGGGGGCCACCGAAGTGGTGCCCGAGAGCCTCGAAGGCAGCCTGATGATGGGTTCGCACCTGTTGCTGTTGCTGGGCGTGCCGGTGTCGCGCATCGTGCGTCACGTGCGCGACGTGCGTGCCGATCGCTATCGCATGTTGCGCGGGTTTTTCCATGGCGAAGACATGTTCGACGGCAAGGAAACCCATGCCTATCAGGAGCGGCTGCATTCCGTCACGCTGCCGGATGGCGCGAAGGCGGTCGGCAAGCTGCTGGTGGATTTGCATCTGGAGGAAGCCGGGGTGAGCGTCAGCGCGGTGCGCCGCGGCGGCATTCGCGGGCCGGAGCCGGCGCCACACACGAAGCTGGCGGCGGGCGATGTGCTGGTACTCTATGGAACGCCCGAGGCGCTGGAAGCAGCAGAGAAAATTCTGCTTGAAGGATAATTCACAGGATTTACACGGTACAACAGTGCAGGCAGGATTAAATCAGGATTAACATGATTTATACTTTCAAGAACTAAGGAAGCTCTGAACAAGTCTCCCGTTCGCCCTGAGCTTGTCGAAGGGTGAAC
>CAYIQV010000034.1:0-10643 GCA_964365635.1 uncultured Acidiferrobacteraceae bacterium | reverse complement strand
CTGCTGTTCCCCCGCATCAGCGGCACGCTCTGGGGCCTGCCGGCGGATGCCTACAGCGGACTCACCGGCATGCCGGACAAGGTTCAACCCGGCAGCATTCGCAGCTTGAGCCAATCCTCCGAGGTTGCCTTTCGTGTCACGTTCGAGACCGCTTTGCCGCCCATGCGCGAACTTTACTGGCGCGGGCTGGTGTTGTGGGAAACCGACGGACGCGGTTGGAACCGCGGGTGGGGGCGCACTGCCACGCCCAGCTCATTTGTTCCGCTGAGCGAGCCGGTGCGTTATCAGGTCACGCTCGAAGCCAGCAACAAGCCGTGGATGCTGGCGCTCGATCTGCCAGCGTCGGTGCCCAAGGACAGCCGCTTGCAACCCGACTTCACGCTCGAAGCACGCGAGCCGATTCACGAACGCAAAAATTACACGGTCACTTCCTACACCCGCTACCGCACCGGCGACCTGGGGCCCGTCGAACAAAAGCGCGCCCTGCAACTGCCCCGGAACGTGAGCCCGCGCGTGCGGGCGCTGGCCGAAGAATGGCGCAGCGCAAGTACCGATGCGCTTAACGTAGTGCGCGCCGCGCTCGATTATTTCCATCGGGAAAATTTCGTGTACACCCTGAACCCGCCGCTGCTGGGCAACGATCCGGTGGATGAGTTTCTGTTCGACGCCCGCCGCGGTTTCTGCGAACACTACGCCTCGGCCTTCGTGACCCTCATGCGCGCCGCGGGCATCCCGAGCCGGATGGTGATCGGCTATATGGGCGGTGAACTCAACCCCGCGGGTCGTTATTTGATCGTGCGTCAGTCCGATGCCCATGCCTGGGCCGAGATCTGGTTGCCGGAACGCGGCTGGGTGCGCGTGGACCCTACCGGGGCCATTGCCCCTGAGCGTATCGAGCTGGGTTTCGATGCCGCGCGCCGCCTGGAACTTCAGGGTGTGTCATTTGGCAGCCTGCCCGCGGAAGCGTTGAGCCGCATGATCGAACTCGGTTGGTTCGAGCACGCCGTGCGTCAGGCGCGCTGGTATTGGGACTACACCAATATCGCGTGGTATCGCTGGGTGGTGGATTACGGCAAGGAGCGCCAGGAACGATTTCTCTCGTCGCTGGGGTTGGATGATATTTCCTGGGGCCGCCTGATTAATCTGATCGGCGTGGGCGTACTGCTGGTAACCCTGATCTATGCCCTGATCATGTGGCGCCCGAAAAAATCCACCGACCCGGCGCTGGCGCTCTATCTACGTTTCTGCCACAAGCTGGCGCGCGCCGGAATTAAGCGTACGCCCCACGAAGGCGCACTCGGCTTCGCCGAGCGCTGCCATTCTCGGCGCCCCGATCTCAAAAAACATATTGATGAAGTCACCAAATATTATTTACGTACGCGCTACGGCAAGGATGATGGCTTAAGTGGACTGAATACGCTTAAACAGGCTGTGGTCAAATTCAAGACATGAGCAAACGTGATTTATTTTCCAATGCAAAAACTGGAAAAAATCCGTCCAAGCAAATCGTCCGAGGTAAACTCACCGGTAATTTCGGAAAGCGTCTGCTGCGCCAAACGCAGCTCTTCCGCCAGCAATTCTCCGGCGCGTGATTCCTTGAGCTGCGCTCTGCCTCTCGTCACGTGATCCTGGGCGCGGCGGATGGCATCGAGGTGCCGGCGGCGTGCGATGAACGTGCCTTCGCCCACGGGCTGAAATCCCATGCAGTCCTTCAAGTGCTGGCGCAGCGCATCCAGCCCGGCCCCGGTTTTCGCGGACAATAAAATCTCAACGCCGCTCGGGGTGTTGACGATGCCAGCGGCGTGGCCGGTGAGATCGATTTTGTTGCGCACCACAGTGTGCGCAAGATTCTTCGGTAAATGTTGCACCACTTCAGCGGGTACACCGCCCGATGCCGAGTCGTCGAGCACGAGGAGAATGCGATCAGCGTGCGTCATTTGCTCGCGTGCACGGCGGATGCCTTCGGATTCGATCTCATCACGTGACGCGCGCAGGCCGGCAGTGTCGACGATGTGCAGCGGCATGCCGTCGAGGTGGATGCGCTCGCGCAGCACATCGCGCGTAGTGCCGGGGATCGGGCTTACGATCGCGGTTTCGGATTGTGCCAGCGCATTCAGCAGGCTCGACTTGCCGGCATTCGGCGGACCGGCGAGCACCACGGTCATGCCGTCGTGCAGCAACTGTCCCTGCCGTGTCGACTCCAGCAACGAGGCAATGCCTTGCTCGATGGACGACAGCTGCGCATGCACCTTGTCATCGGCAAGAAAATCGATTTCCTCTTCCGGGAAATCAATAGCGGCCTCGACATACATGCGCAGCTGCGTCAGCGCCTCGACGAGTGCGTGTACCTGTTTGGAAAATTCACCTTGGAGCGAACGCATGGCCGAACGCGCCGCCACCTCGGAACCGGACTCAATGAGATCGGCCACGGCCTCGGCCTGTGCCAGGTCCATCTTGCCGTTCGTGAAGGCGCGTTCGGAAAATTCGCCAGCGCGCGCCAGACGCGCGCCCAGTTCCAGTGTCCGGCCCAACACCATATCGAGCACGACCGGTCCGCCGTGCCCATGCAGTTCGAGCACATCTTCGCCGGTGAAGGAATGCGGCGCGGAGAAATAAAGCGCGATACCGTCGTCGAGGGGTTGCCCGGCGCCATCGCGAAACCGGCTGTGCGTGGCGTAACGGGGTTTGGGAAGTTTGCCGAGCATCGCTTCAGCGATGCGCTGTGTCGCCGGGCCGGAGACACGCACGATGCCCACACCACCGCGCCCCGGCGGGGTGGCGATGGCGGCGATGGTGTCCCCGGTCAACACGGCGCGGGTGGAGTTACTTAATTGGCCCCGAGCGTGCGGTTGATCTGCCACTGCTGGGCGATGGACAGAACGTTATTGACCGTCCAGTACAGCACCAGTCCCGCTGGAAAGAACAGGAACATGGCGGTGAACATGAACGGCATCACCATGAACACCTTTTTCTGGATCGGATCGAGCGGTTGCGGGTTGAGCTTCTGCTGCACATACATGGACACGCCCATGATCAGCGGCAGGATGTAATACGGGTCCTGCGCCGACAGGTCCTTGAGCCACAGGATCCAGGGCGCCTGGCGCAGCTCGACGCTTTCCAGCAGCACCCAGTAGAGCGCGATGAACACCGGGATCTGAACCAGAATGGGCAGACAGCCGCCAAGCGGGTTGATCTTCTCGGTCTTGTACAACTCCATCATGGCCTGATTGAGTTTCTGGCGATCATCGCCGTAACGCTCTTTGAGCGCCGCCATTTTCGGCTGCATCTTGCGCATATGCGCCATGGATTTGTAGCTGGCCGCGGATAAGGGAAAGAACACCGCCTTGATCAGGATCGTCAGCAAAATGATGGCCCAACCCCAATTGCCCACCAGGCCGTGAATCGCGTTCAGGAGCCAGAAGATCGGCGCCGCGATAACGGTTAACCATCCGTAATCAACCGTGAGGTCCATCCCTTCCGGCTGTTGCTTGAGCAGAACATGTTCCTTGGGGCCGGCATACAGGCTCAGACGCAGTTGGCCGCTCTGTCCCGGTGCAATGGTGGTCGGCGTCACATTCTTGTAGCCGATGACATAACGGTTTCCGCCGAGCACATCGCTATAAAGCTGGTTGCGTTCCTTCGGGGCGAGCAGCCACGAACCGACAAAATAATGTTGCAGCATCGCGACCCAGCCGCCTTCCGATTCGCGGCGCAGCGGCTTGTCGGTCATGTCGGAGAAACTGATCTTTTCGTAATTATTCGCCGGCGTATAAATGGCGCCGCCGGTATAGCTGGGCACGGCGGTGAGAAAATTATTCTGGTCCACGTGCGCCCGCTGGAACTGACCGTACGCGTAGCCGCTCCATTCGCGCGAGGTGTTGTTCGAGACGGCGAACTCCGTGTCAACCACATAGCTGTTGCGGTGAAAGACGTAGGTCTTGGTGTAACGGACGCCGTTCGGCGCGCGCCAGCTGAGGGGCACGCGCAGTTCCGTCTGGCCCTCGGCCAGGGTATAGCGGCTTGCTTCTGCACTGTAGAGCGTCTTGTGGTTCGGGTACTCCCCCTCGCGTCCGATCAAACCGGATTGGGCGATAAATATTTCTTCTCCGGCCTCGCTCATCAGGCGGAATGGTTTGTCGGGGGTAGCCTGCGCCACCGGGTAGCGCAGCAGATCCAGGTCACGCAGGTCGCCGCCCAAAGTATCAATACTGGCCATCAGCAGATCTGTCACCACAGTAATGCGTGAAGCGCTGGCAAGTTTTTCCGTGGTCGGCGCTGGTGGTTTTCCCGCGGGGTCAGGGGTAGGGCTGACCACCGGGACGGGCGGTACGCCGCGTGACTCGCCCGAAGTTTTCTGTTGAACCTCGGCGACCGGGGCTGGCGGCAAGGCGTGTTCCTGCTCCCACGCCTGCCAGAGCAGCATGAGGATGGCCGCCATGGCAAAGAACAAAAACAGACGCTGGTTATCCATGCTTGGCTCCCGAGATCGTGGTGTGATTGTGCGGCGTTGCGGGATCGGGAACCGGGTCATAGCCGCCGGAGTGCCATGGATGGCAGCGACCGAGACGTTTTGTGGCGAGCCAGAAACCTTTCAGCGTGCCGTGCTTCTCGAGGGATTCGAGGGCGTAGCTTGAACAGTTCGGATGGAACCGGCAGCGGCTGCCGAACCAGGGACTGACGAAATACTGGTAGCCCCGCAGAAAGAAAGTCAGGATTTTTTGCATGCTCGTGTGGTCTTTTCCCAGATTTTCCCTAGCGCGGCTCGTATGTTGTCGGCGCTGGCTGCCGCGGCCTTGTTGTTAGCGATAACCACCATGTCCATCCCGGCCAGCGTGTCCTGATTTTTACGAAACGATTCGCGCACGTGGCGCTTGATCCGGTTTCTGATCACGGCATTGAGCGACACGCGGCGCGAGACGGTGATGCCGATTCGTCCCGGTCCGCCCTGATTCACCACCGAGAACACACTGAAGAGATCATCTCGAATCCTTGCGCCCTGCTTCATGGTCGCTGTGAATTCGCCCGGCTTCAGGAGCCGGCACTGCTTTGGAAGCCCGAGTCGGGCACCGACCAACGCTAGGCGCTCAGTTTGGCGCGGCCCTTGGCGCGGCGGGAACGAATCACGGCGCGGCCGCCGGGGGTTCTCATGCGCACGCGAAATCCATGGGTGCGTTTACGTTTACGTGTGCCTGGCTGATATGTGCGTTTCATGATGGTTCGAGCTCTTGTTGGACGTTGGTATGGTTCAGATACCTTAAAAAGGCCGGCAAAGTTACTGCCTTTGGTCTTGCCTTGTCAACCTAAATTGTTCTAACTGCCTGTAAATATTGGCGGCTTGTGTGGCTGTGGATAACTCAAAATTTACGGGCTAGACTTCCGCTCCCTCGAAATAAAACACCGAAGCCAATCGAACCACCCATGTCATCTTCTCTCTGGAAAAAGTGTCTTGAGCGCCTGGAAGAGGAGCTGTCCGCACAGCAGTTCAACACCTGGCTGCGGCCGCTGCATGCCATGCAGGACTCCCATATGCTGCGCCTGCTGGCCCCGAACCGTTTCGTCATGGATTGGGTGAATGAGCGCTTCCTGGAACGAATCATGGAGCTCATCGCGGAGTACAGCAACGGCAGCCTTGGGGTGCAGGTTGAGGTCGGGAGCCAGGCGCGCATGTCCGGCAAGGCGCGGCCGGCCAATGCACCGGCTGCGCACGCCGTGGAAGTGCCGAAGAAGACGCCATCCATCATCGGGCGACTCAATGCCGAGTTCACCTTTGAAAACCATGTGGAAGGAAAGTCGAATCAGCTCGCGCGCGCGGCGGCAAAACAGGTTGGCGAAAACCCCGGGGGGGCCTATAACCCGCTCTTTATCCATGGCGGGGTAGGTTTAGGCAAGACCCATCTCATGCAGGCGGTGGGGAACTTGATGCTTAAACATCGGCCCGAAGCCAACATTGCTTACGTGCATTCAGAGCGGTTTGTGGCGGACATGGTCAAGGCGCTGCAGCACAACGCCATGAATGATTTTAAGAAGCTTTACAGAAATTTAGACGCCCTGCTCATCGACGACATCCAGTTTTTTGTGGGCAAGGAGCGCTCCCAGGAAGAATTCTTTCATACATTCAATGCGTTACTTGAGGGTCAGCGACAGATCATCATTACGGCGGATCGGTTTCCCAAGGAACTCTCAGGTGTCGAGGAACGGCTGGTTTCGCGTTTTGGCTCGGGGTTGATTGTTTCCATTGAGCCTCCTGAACTGGAAACCCGTGTGGCCATTCTGATCAAGAAAGCCAAACAGGAAGGGGTGGATCTCCCGGAAGACGTCGCATTTTTTATCGCCAAGCGCGTTCGGTCGAACGTGCGGGAGCTTGAGGGTGCGCTGAAGCGGATCCTCGCCAGTGCGTTTTTTACCGACCGTTCCATTGATATTCCGCTTGTTACCGATAGTCTGAAAGATCTTATTTCGTTTCAGGAGCGGCTGACAACGCTCAACAACATCCAGAAAACGGTGGCGGAGTATTTCAAAATACGGGTGTCGGATTTACACGCGAAGAGCCGCACACGTCAGGTTGCCCGGCCACGTCAGGTTGCCATGGCGCTGGCCAAGGAGCTCACTGAGCATAGCCTGCCTCAAATCGGGGATGCTTTTGGCGGCCGCGATCACACCACCGTTATGCATGCCTGCAAAAAGGTGGCGGAGCTTAAGAAAAAAGATTCCAGGATGAATGAGGATTACAATAACCTGATGCGGATTCTTACCACGTAGCTGTTGATAACCTTGTGTATTGTTGTTGAGTAACGTTGGGATAGTTTTTTCATCCACAGAAAATACAATTATGCACATGCTTCGTGGTCGGTTGTACACAAGTGCGAGGTTGCAAAATATGCCTGTTTTTCAGTGTAAAAATTGCTTTCACACAACGTGGACGTTCCTCTAACATAACTACTAAAAATATATAAACTTAAAGCTTAAGGAAGCAAGAAAGGAAAATTCATGCAGATAAGTTTACGCCGAGAGGAACTTTTAACTCCCTTGAGTTATGTCGCGGGCGTTGTTGAACGGCGGCAAACACTGCCGGTTCTGTCTTATGTTTTGCTGAAACAGCAAAATGGAGAAACCACGCTGACAGGGACTGACTTGGAGATAGAGATCATCGCGAAGATTGCTGGCGTTGATAAAGGCAGCGTTGAGATGACCCTTCCCGCCAGAAAATTATTGGATATTTGCCGGGCACTGCCGCATGACGCGGAGATATCAATAAAAAAAGAAGCTGAGAAAATAGTCGTTAAGGCAGGTAAAAGTCGTTTTACACTCACCACCCTGCCAGTTACGGATTTTCCAAACATACAGACCTCGCAATGGGAGCAAGCACTAACTATCTCTAAAAAGCAATTTCGGGAACTGCTACAGCAGACGCACTTTTGCATGGCGCAACAAGACGTCCGATATTATCTCAACGGGCTTTTGTTGGAGATCAAAGGAAATCACGTAAGGGCCGTTGCTACAGATGGGCACCGAATGGCTTTGAGCCAGGCTGATCTCGGGAAAACCGCAGTGGGAGAAAAACAAGTTATCGTCCCCAGAAAAGGGATTCAGGAAATCCTCAGGCTTCTTGACGATACGGACGACCAAATTGAGATACAGATCAGCAACAATCACATACGCGCACAAACACAGGGCTTCACATTCACCTCTAAGCTGATCGATGGACGTTATCCGGACTACACCAAGGTTATGCCTTCATCCCTGAACAAACAGCTGAAATTCCCGCGCGAAGAATTTAAAGAAACTCTCAGCCGCGTAGCGATCCTGTCGAGCGAAAAATACCGCGGCGTCCGCCTTAGTCTTGGAAACAGAAGTATAAAAGTTACCGCCCACAATCCGGAACAGGAAGAAGCCCAGGAAGAAATTGCTGTTGACTACACAGGAGAGGCCATGGAAATAGGCTTTAATGTAAGTTACATGATCGAAGCGATAAACGCGCTTGGCGACAGCGAAATAGTCGTGGGGCTAAATGATCCAAATAGCAGCTGTACCATCACATCGCCCAACGCCAAGTACCCACAATACGTTATAATGCCCATGCGGCTATAACGGAGCCAAAACCAGGGAATGTTTCACGTGGAACCTCCAGAGACACCCCCGTTTCACGTGGAACAACACAGCCGGAATGCATGACTAAGCCAGAAGAAAAGACGTCTTCCTACGACTCAAACAGCATCCAAGTCCTTAAGGGGCTAGATGCCGTGCGCAAGCGCCCCGGCATGTACATCGGCGACACCGATGACGGAACCGGACTGCATCACATGGTTTTTGAGGCTGTTGATAACTCCATTGATGAGGCGCTTGGCGGATTTTGCAATCGGATCGCCGTTACCATTTACATTGATGGATCCATAAAGGTTTCAGACAATGGACGTGGTATTCCCACGGAAATCATCCAAGAAGAGGGGCGTTCAGCCGCAGAAGTGGTTATGACCGTGCTCCATGCCGGTGGTAAATTCGACCAGAATTCCTACAAGGTCTCCGGTGGCCTGCATGGTGTAGGCATATCTGTGGTAAACGCGCTTTCCGAGTCTCTCGAGTTGACCATACGGCGTGGCGGCAAGGTGCACTATCAGAAGTACGTGCTTGGAGAACCTCAGGCCCCCCTGAAGGTCGTCGGCGAGAGCAGCGAGTCGGGCACCGATGTGCTTTTTAAACCAAGCAGCAAGATCTTCACCAATACCATCTATATTTACGACATTCTCGCGAAACGCCTGCGCGAACTCTCCTTCCTTAATTCCGGCGTCCATATTTCACTGTTGGATGAACGTACCGGCAAAGAAGACATTTTTGAATACAAAGGCGGCATCGCCGCTTTTGTTGAGCACCTGAACCGCAATAAAACCCCACTGCATCAAAAGCCTGTGTATATCTCGGCCGAGCGCGATCATATGTCAGTGGAGCTCTGCATGCAGTGGAATGATTCCTATCAGGAAAACATATTCTGTTTTACCAACAACATCCCGCAACGTGATGGCGGCACGCATCTGGCTGGCCTGCGCGCTGCCATGACACGGACACTGAATCAATACATTGAAAAAACCGGGCTGGCGAAAAAGGAAAAAGTAGATATCAGCGGGGATGACGCCCGTGAAGGCCTGACGGCCGTGCTGTCAGTGAAGGTTCCCGACCCAAAATTCTCCTCCCAAACCAAGGAAAAACTGGTGTCGTCGGAGGTGAAGGGCGTTGTCGAGACAATCGTTAACGACAAATTAGCCGAATTCCTGGAAGAAAATCCGGCTGACGCCAAAGCTATCGTCATAAAGATTGTTGAAGCGGCGCGGGCACGCGAAGCGGCGCGCAAGGCACGCGACTTAACGCGGAGAAAGGGCGTGCTGGATATCGCAGGACTCCCTGGAAAATTGGCGGACTGTCAGGAACGCGACCCATCTAAATGCGAGCTGTATCTGGTGGAGGGCGATTCGGCCGGTGGTTCGGCCAAGCAGGCGCGCGATCGCAAGTTTCAGGCGGTGCTGCCACTCAAGGGAAAAATTCTGAACGTCGAACGTGCCCGCTTCGACAAAATGCTGGCCTCCATGGAAGTAGCCACCCTGATCACCGCCCTGGGGACCGGGATTGGTAATAATGATTTTGATATCAATAAGTTACGTTATCATCGAATTATTCTGATGACCGATGCCGACGTCGACGGTTCGCACATTCGCACGTTATTGCTGACGTTTTTTTTCCGCCAGATGCCGGAGCTGATCAGCCGCGGAAATGTATATATCGCGCAACCACCGCTGTACAAGATCAAGCACGGCAAGCAGGAACGTTATCTCAAAGACGACGCCGAGATGCAGGAGTACCTGCTGGAAAACGCACTGGCCGAGGCGGTGTTGCATACCGGGGGCGGGGACGTGAAGGGCACGGAGCTGGCGAACCTTTGCCGCAGCTATCTTGCCATTAACCAGACGGTGAAACGTCTTTCGCGCCGCTATGACACGAAGGCGCTGCAAAAGCTGATTTATATGCCCAAAATCATGCCAGCGCAGCTAAAGGAAGCAAAGCAGGCGGAGAAAATCGCCGCGGAGCTACAGAGCCAGCTGATGGGCGATCAGAACAGCCACCGCCGCTATGAAGTGAGCGTGGGCATCGATACGCGCAATAACCTGCACGAGCTGCAAATCGCTCGGCACGAACACGGGTCGGTAACCGTCACCAGGATAGATCTGGAGTTTGTCTCCTCCGGTGAATACGCCAGCATGGGCGCCTTGGGCGAGCGCTTGGCGAAATATTTTTCAGACGCGACCATCATCGAGCGAGCGGACAAATCCCAGAAAGTACCGAGCGTGAATGAAATGCTGGAGTGGTTGATGGGCGAGGCACGCCGCGGCCAGACGATCCAGCGCTACAAAGGCCTGGGTGAAATGAACCCCGAGCAGTTGTGGGAAACCACCATGGATCCGGCCGTGCGTCGCCTGCTCAAGGTGAGCGTGGATGATGTGGTGGCCGCGGAAGAGGTGTTCACCACCCTGATGGGCGACCAAGTTGAGCCGCGCCGGGAATTTATCGAAAAAAACGCGCTCAACGTCTCCAATCTCGATATCTAGTGTAGTGTTGCATTCTTGATGGAACTTAATATTGTCGCGCCACTCCAACCG